>CAITEM010000001.1 GCA_903891395.1 uncultured Hyphomicrobiales bacterium
ACCGTCGACGCGACGATGTCGGCGCTGGCGCCCGGATACTGGCCGGCGACGGTGATCGTCGGCGGCGCGATTTCCGGATATTGCGCGACAGGCAGCCGCGAGAAGGCGACCGCGCCCAGGATCACGATAACGATCGAGACCACGGAAGCGACAATCGGCCGGTCGATGAAGAAGTGAGAAATACGCATGATCTATTTCTTCTGGCCTACTTCTTCTCGGCCGCCGGCGCGCCTGGCGGTGGCGCGGCGCCCTGCTCCTGCGGCGTCACCTTCTGTCCGGGGCGGGCGCGCTGCTGGCCGTTGACGACCACGCGGTCGTCGGAGCTCAAGCCTTCCTTGATGACGCGCATGCCATCCGGAAGCACTTGCGCCAGCGTCACGTATTTCGGCCCGACGACGTTCTCGGCGTTGACGACGGTGACGAACTTGCGCGCCTGTTCGGTGCCGATGGCGGAATCCGGCACCAGCAGCGCCTCGTAAGCCGGCGACGCCGGCACGCGCACGCGCGCGAACATGCCGGGCGTGAAGACGGCGTTGGGATTGGCGAACACCGCGCGGCCGCGGATGGTGCCGGTGGTGCGGTCGATCACGTTGTCGACGAAATCCATGCTGCCGTCGTGTTTGAAGTCGGCTTCGTCGATCAGTTTGAGCGACACTTTCGTGCCGGCGTTGCGGCTGGCGATATCCTGTCCGGTATTCGCCATGCGCTGGTAGCGCAAATAAGAAGACTCATCGAAAGTGAACTCGAAGCGGATCGGATCGGTCGACACGATGGTGGCGAGCAAGGTGGTGTTGCCGCTGGTACCGCCCGTCACAAGGTTGCCCGGCGAGACGCGGCGGTCGCCGATGCGACCGTTGATCGGCGCACGCAGTTCGGTGAACTCGAGATCGAGCTCCGAGGTGCGTTGCGCGGCTTCGGCGTTGGTGACCGCGGCCTGCGCGTTGCGGAACGCCTGCGAACGCTGTTCGAAGGTCTGGTCGGTAATGGTCTTGTCGCGCACCAGTTGCTGGCCGCGGGTGTAGTCCGCTTCGGTGAACGACAGATTCGATTTCGCCTGCGTCACATTGGCGCGCGCCTGGTCGACGGCGTTCTGGAACGGGCGCTTGTCGATCGTGAACAGCAGATCGCTCTGCTGGACGTTTTGGCCGTCTTTGAAAGCCACGCTCTCAAGGTAGCCGGAAACCCGCGCCCGCACTTCGACCGAATTCACCGCGACAAAGCGGCCGACATATTCGTCGAAGTCGAACACCGTCCGCTTGACCGGCTTGGCGACAGTGACCTGAGGCGGCGGCGGCGCGGCAGGTTTCTGCGCGCTCTCGCCGCAACCTACGACGAAAGTCGCAAGCGTCAGGGCTGTCATGGCGCGGCGCAAAGCGACGGATGAAGGCGAGATCGACGAAATGTTGAGGTTCATGGAGCCTGGCTGCGCGTTTGGGGAAAGTCCCCCTATCGATGGGAGCAGTTATGTCCACCTTACCGCATTGCAACGGCCGGACGAATTCTTCAGCGCGACCGTGACCGAAATGTCGCAAGCCACTGCCGGCCGAACAATGCAAGCACGATGCCACCGTACACGACAGCGCCAATGATCGCCAACGTCGTCAAAGCCGCCAGTGCACCGACGCCGTGCCAGCCTGTTAACAACGTGATGACCGGCGTAGCGGAGAACCACAGCGCCACGCCCATGGCCAAACCCGCCACCACCAGTTTTACCACCGATTGCCGCAGCTTCTCGTCGATCTGGATAAGCCCGGCGCGAAGACCAAACCACAACACCAAGCCGAGATTGATCCAGGCGCCGATCGACGTCGCCAGCGCCAGACCGACTTGCGCCAGCGGCCCCATCAACAGGAATTTGAACGCGATGTTGACGGCGGCGGCGATCAGCGCGGCCTTTACCGGCGTCGCGGTGTCGCCCCGCGCAAAGAATGTCGCCACCGCGCTGCGGATCAAGACGAAGGGCAGCAGCCCAACCGCGTAAGCCGACAGCGTCGCGCCGGCGGCGAGCGCATCGGCGTCGGTGAAGGCACCGCGCACGAACAAACCGCGCATGATCAAGTCGGGGACGATGAAAAACGCCACCAGGCACGGGATCGACAGCAGCAGCGTGAACTCGACGGCGCGGTTCTGCGCGTGCGAGGCGCCGGTGATGTCGCCTGCGGCAAGGCGCCGCGCCATTTCCGGCAGGATCACGGTACCGGCCGCGATGCCGATCACGCCGATCGGCAATTGGTCGATGCGGTCGGCGTAATACAGCGCCGACAGCGCTCCGGCCGGCAGGAAGCTGGCGATGATGGTGTCGGCAAACAGTGCGAGCTGCACGCCCATGGAGCCGACCGTCGCCGGACCGAGTGCGCGGAAAAACCGGCGCACGTCGCCGTCGAGCTCAGGCCACCGGAACGCCGTCAGCACGCCGGCTCGCCAGGCATCGCCGCCGACCAGCATGGCCTGCAGCACACCGGAGATCAGCACGCCCCAGGCGGCGGCGTGGCCGACGCTCGGAAAGAAAACGGCGAGCGCCAGCGTCGCCATCATGGTGACATTGAGCAGCGTGGAGGCGGCGGCAGCGGCGGCGAAACGCTGCAGCGCGTTGAGGATGCCGCCGTACAGCGTCACCAGCGTGATCAGCAGCAGATAAGGAAACGTGATGCGGGTGAGATCGACGGCGAGCGCGTAACGCTCCGGATCGTGCGCAAAGCCCGGCGCCAGAAGATCGATGGTGGCCGGCGTGAACAGCAGGGCGGCGGCCAGCAGGACCAACTGGCTGATCATCAACAGCGTGAAAATGCGATCGGCAAAGAGACTGGCGCGTTCGGCGCCGCCCTGCTCGCGCAGCCGCGCGTAGGCCGGCACGAAGGCGGCGTTGAACGCTCCCTCGGCAAAGATGGCGCGGAAATGGTTCGGCAGCCGAAAGGCGACGAAAAAGGCGTCGGCCACCGGTCCGGCGCCCAGCACCGCGGCCAGCATAATGTCGCGCGCAAAGCCGGTCACGCGCGACAGCAGCGTAAAACCACCGACCGTGAGCATGCGCTGGATCATCGAACGACCGTCCCGGGGTTAAAAACGCTTGCCGTGAATGGACTTAGGCGTCAGGCGACGTTACCGATAGTCAGGCCGGGACGAGTGGCTTAAGACGATTCCCGGTCCAAACCTAGCGCTCCCGGCTAAAGCCAGACAAAGTCCGATCCATGCCCTCCCCGATCATCCCCGTCCTGCTCGCCGGTGGCGCCGGAACCAGACTCTGGCCGGTGTCGCGCGACGCCCTGCCCAAGCAGTTCCTGCCGCTGGTCGGCGAGCGCTCGACCTATCAGGAAACCTTGTTGCGGGTGAAGGACCCGATGTTCGGGCCGCCCATCGTCATCACCGGACCGAACTTCCATTTTTTCGCCCGGCGGCAGGCTGAAGATATCGGTATCGACGTCACGGTGGTGATCGAGCCGATGCGGCGGGATTCGGGGCCGGCCATCGCCGCCGCCGCCGAAGTGGCCCGGCAGCGCGACCCCGAGGCCGTGGTGCTGGCGCTCGCCGCCGATCACATCATCCTCGACGTGCCGGAATTCCGCGCCACCTGCCGCGCCGGCCGCGCCGCCGCCGACGCCGGACGCATCGTTACCTTCGGCATCAAGCCGACCGAGCCGAAGACCAGCTTCGGCTACATCCTGCGCGGCGAACCGG
>CAITEM010000002.1 GCA_903891395.1 uncultured Hyphomicrobiales bacterium
GCGGGACAGGCGCATGGAATCCTTGAAAGATTCGAGGGGTATGGGCCTTGAGTGAAAGCGGATTGGCCGCGAAAACACAAGTCCCGGAGGCTTGGGACGGGGCTTAATTCGCCGGTGACAGGCGCGTGAGGCAGGTGTTAGGTAGCGCCTCGGACAGGGCGTCAAGAATGCGTCGCGGTGTAAAACGATCTTTCGGCTGGCTGGCGATCATCGCGATCGCCCTGCACGCCGTCATGGGCGGTTTTGCCCCCGCGATGGCGTCCGGTTCGCCGGTCGATCCGTTCTCGGTGATTTGCCACAGCGGCGCGCCGGCGTCCGCCGACCAGGCACCCGGAACCCCGACACCCTCCTCGTCCTGCGACCACTGCACGCTCTGTGGCGCCGCGGCCGCGCCGCCGCTTAGCCTCGACCGCGTCGCCGCCGGCCAATTGCTGCCGGCAAAGCTGCTGCATGTCCTGACGCCGGCCGTCAGCGCGCCACGCGACGGGCTCGCCAGTCATCCGCAGCAGGCCCGAGGCCCTCCGCACCTGACGTGAACGTACGCGGCTCGAGCCGCGCCGATCCCGTTTCAGTTGCAAGGACCGTTTCATGTTTCGCCTCAGGCATTGGGCCTGCGCGCTCGCCTTCGCGGGCGCCCTACCCGCGTCGGCACAGACCGTCATTCCCGAGATCACGATCAACGCCTTGCCGTCCGATCTGGCGGCGCCGCCGGTCGTGCAGAAATTTCAACTGCCGCAACAAGCCTTCAGCATCATGTCCAAACGCATTGAAGAGACCATCAACCTCAAAGACCCCGAAGACGCCGTCAAATACATGCCGAGCCTGTTCGTGCGAAAGCGCAACGACGGCGACAACCAGGCGGTTCTGGCGACCCGCACCTGGGGCCTCGCGTCCAGCGCCCGCACGCTGATCTATGCCGACGATCTCCTGATCTCGGCGCTGATCGGCAACAACAATTCGGGCGCGGCGCCACACTGGAATCTGGTGTCGCCCGATTCCATCGCGCGCATCGATTTTCTCAACGGCCCCTATGCCGCCGCCTATCCGGGAAATTCCATCGGCGGCGTGCTGATCATGACGACGAAAATGCCGGACAAGTTCGAGGCGACCGCCAAGGAGACGTTTTCGGTCCAGCCCTGGAATCAATACGGCACCAAGGACACCTACCTCAGCAGCCAGACGACCTTGTCCATCGGCGACAGGGCCGGCCCGTTCAACGCGTTTTCATGGCTGCTCGGCGCCAACTTCCAGTCCGGCTATACGCAACCCTTGACCTATACGACCAACGGCACGGTACCGGCCGGCACGACCGGCACCTACCTTGCGCTCAACAAGCAGGGTGTCGTTGCCGATGTCGTCGGCACCGGCGCACTCATCCATACGCAGCAGGCCGCGGCCAATCTCAAGCTCGCCTATGATTTCACGAATGCCGTTCAAGCGAGCTACTCGCTCGGCATCTGGAACAACGTGCAACGATCCAGTCCGCAGACCTACCTGACATCGAACGCGACGGGCGCCGCGACGTTCGGCGGCGTGTCCGGTTTCGCCGGCAATCAGTACACCTGGAATCAAACGCATCTCAGCAACGCCGTGTCGCTCAAAAGCGATACACGCGGCGTGTTCGACTACGACCTGTCGGCGTCGAGCTACAATTATCTGCAAGACATCCAGTTCAACCCCTACACCGTGACGCCGGCCGGCACCGGCTTCTCACAGAACGGCAAGGTGACGCGCAACGACGGCACGAATTGGCAGAACGCCGACGCCAAAGGCATTTTCCGGCCGTCCGGAATCGGCGGCGCGCACGAAATCAGTTTCGGTGTCCACGGCGACCGCTACTCTTTCTACAATCCGGTTTTCGCCTCGACGATCTGGAACAACGCC
>CAITEM010000003.1 GCA_903891395.1 uncultured Hyphomicrobiales bacterium
CCCTGATCGATGCCTTTTGCTCCGGCGTAAGGCCCGGGTAGGCAAATAAATCGAACGAATCGTCCTGCGGCATGGCGGTCTCCATCGGTGCGATGGACTGGCTTTACGCGCGCTTCTTTATCTCATAAAATGAATTATACTGATTTATACTATCTCTTAGAGAGAACGATGGATCTGGAAGACCTGCGCATATTCCGCTCGGTCGTGCAGGAAGGCAGCGTCACCCGCGCCGCCGAACGACTCAATCGCGTGCAGTCCAATGTGACCACGCGAGTGCGCCAGCTCGAACAGGACCTCGGCGTCAACCTCTTCATCCGCGAGGGCAAGAGGCTGCATTTGTCGCCCACCGGCAAAGTGTTGCTCGACTATGCCGACCGCCTGCTCGATCTGGCGCAGGAAGCGCGCGACGCCGTCAACGACGGCGCGCCGCGCGGTCCGTTCCGCCTCGGCGCAATGGAAAGCACGGCGGCGATCCGCCTGCCCGCGCCTTTGAGCGAGTTTCACCGGCGTTTCCCCGACGTAAAGCTCGACCTGCGCACGGCGACGATCCACGACCTGTCAACGGCGGTGCTGACTGGCGCACTCGACGCGGCGCTGGTCGCCGAGCCGGTGTCGGATGACGCTTTTGAGAAAGTCACGATCTACGACGAGGCCTTGGCGCTGGTTGCTTACGCGGGGCATGCGCCGATCCGCTCGCCCGTTGACGTGCGTTCGGAAACCGTGCTCGCCTTCGAACACGGTTGTCCCTACCGGCTGCGAATGCAGCAGTGGTTCTCGCGGGCCGGTGAAACGCCTGCGCAGATTTCGGAAATGTCCTCATGGCACGCGATCATGGGTTGCGCCGCCGCGCGCATGGGCGTCGCGGTACTGCCGCAAATGGTGCTCAACTCATTTCCGCAGTCGAAATATCTGAGCGTGCACCCGTTGCCGCGCGATCTCAGCCACGCACCCACGGTGCTGATCTGGCGCAAGGGCGCGCAATCGTCGAAAATTGCGGCGCTCGTTGAGGTGCTGAAGCGACGCAAAGTAAGTCCAACGGCCATTCGGCGCGGCAAGAAACGCTCAACAGCACCCTAGATCGTCTGGTTGTACGCGCCGACCTCCGGGTGCGTGCGCAGCACGGCGTCGACCGACTTGAACATGTCGCGCATGCGCTGCTCCGACACCGGGCTTTCGACCACGACCACCAGTTCCGGCTTGTTCGACGAGGCGCGCACCAGGCCCCAGGTGCCGTCTTCGACAGTGACGCGCACGCCGTTGACCGTCACCAGATCGCGGATCGGCTGGCCGTCGAACGTTGAGCCCTTGGCCTTCATCGCCTCAAAGTGCTTCACCACCTGATCGACAATGCCGTACTTCACTTCGTCGTCGCAATGCGGCGCCATGGTCGGAGAGCCCCACGTCTTGGGCAGCGCCTTGCGCAGATCGGCCATCGACTTGTCAGGATTGCGGTCGAGCATGTCGCAGACGGCGAGCCCGAAGATCATGCCGTCGTCATAGCCGCGGCCGAACGGCTTGTTGAAGAAGAAGTGTCCGGACTTCTCGAAGCCCGCCACCGCGCCGAGTTCG
>CAITEM010000004.1 GCA_903891395.1 uncultured Hyphomicrobiales bacterium
CGCTTTCTATGAAATTGACATCGAGCCCAACAAAGCGCCGGTTGAGGCGATCCACGTCTTCAAGGTTGATCGAGGCATCCTCGCGGATCGCCGTGTGCGGACAACCGCCGGTTTCGACGCCGGCAATACGCTCGGCCGGCAGCGCGCCGGAGCGCACCAGATATTCGGCATCCCACTTGGTATAGATGTCGTTGGTGATGGCGGCGATTTCGTATTTATCGCGCAGTTTCTTGCACAGCAGGTCCATCAGCGCGGTCTTGCCGGAGCCGACGGGACCACCGACACCGACGCGCAAGGGACCGTTGGGGTTTTTCATCGTTAGCTCCTGAATAGCCGGGTATATTGGGTTTCGTGCCGGGCGCTGGCCAGATCGGCCCGGAAGGCCGACGAGCCGAGGTCGTCGAGCTTGGCGCCGAGCGCGCGCTGTACCGTCGCGGTGACGGCCGCTTCGAGGCCGGCCAGCACGCGCTGGCCATCGCTCTGACCGAGCGGGATCAACCGCACGCCGGCCGACACCCAGTTGGCGGCTACCGCTTGCAGATAGGCCGC
Source organism: uncultured Hyphomicrobiales bacterium (assembly GCA_903891395.1). Classification (GTDB taxonomy): domain Bacteria; phylum Pseudomonadota; class Alphaproteobacteria; order Rhizobiales; family Xanthobacteraceae; genus Pseudolabrys. The sequence continues at coordinate 550 of CAITEM010000004.1, forward strand.
CAGCGCCGGCTCGACGGCGATACCGTGGCCCGCAGCGGCGACAGCGACGGCCACGGGATAGGCCACAGGGCCGCTCCAGAGCGTTTTCAGACGCTCGATTGCCTCGCAGCCCCAGGCGGCGCGTGTGGCCTCGACAAAGGCATTGCCTTGCGCGGTGGTTTCGAGATGGCGCTCCTTGGACGGCGCGAAAGCGGCGGCGAGCTCGGCGACCTCGCGTAGGGCTTTGTCGTTGCTGTCCGCGACCGCGCGGTGCGCATGGACGAACAGCACGGCGTCGCAGAAGCCGCCGCCTTCAGTGGTCATGACCGAAAGCCATGTCTTCAGCGTCTCGGCGTCCCTGACGTCGTTGGCCTCGACCGCCCATTCGATGCCGCTCGAATACGAAAATGCCCCGACTGGAAAGGCCGGCGACAACCAGGCCAGCAGGCGATAGAGCGCGGCGGGCTGGAGATCAGCGGCCATGTTGATGCCCGTGGCCGTGCTCATCCGACGGCGTCGGCGATTCCGGGTCGAAGGCGGCGTCCACCGCATGCAAATGCGCGCCGAGGCCGCGCAGCATGTCCTCAAGCACATGGTCGCGGCGGATGCGGATCTTGTCGTGCACGATCTGCACGTCAGTGTGGCGGTTGCCGAGATGCCAGGCCAGCCGCACGGCATCAAGCGCGGTGCCGGCGGAAATTTCCACCAGTTGCTCCGCCTCGCCGGTGACCAGTACGATCGAGCCGTCGTCGAGCACGAGGCCATCGCCGTCCCGCAGGCTGATCGGCCTCTCGGCGTCGAGCAGGAACTCGGTGCCCTTGTCGCCGGTCATGACAACGCGCCGCCGGTTTCGGTCGTCTGCGTCCAGCACGACGCGGTCGCGGGCCAACCCCACCGCCCACGTTCCGGCGGGTTTCACCTCAGTTACGCGCTTCATTTTCTCATACTAGAAGAGGAAATACCGTTGCGCCATCGGCAGCACCTCGGCCGGCGCGCAAGTCAGCAATTCACCATCCGCCCTCACCTCGTAGGTCTCTGGATCGACCTCGATGTTTGGCGTGGC
>CAITEM010000005.1 GCA_903891395.1 uncultured Hyphomicrobiales bacterium
AAGCAGATCCTCACCGACAAGCGCGCCGACCTCGAAGTCCTGGCCAAGGGCCTGCTCGAGTTCGAGACGCTGTCCGGCGACGAGATCAAGGACCTGATCAACGGCAAGCGCCCGGTGCGCGAGTCGATCATCGAGCCGACCACGCCGCGCGGCTCCGCCGTGCCGCCGGCCGGCAAGCAGCGCCCGCGGCCCGACGCGCCGACCGGCGACGTCGCCCCGCAGCCGCAAGGCTGAGGTTCGCTCCCACGCATCACGAACGCCCGCCACGTTGGCGGGCGTATTTTTTGTGCCCGCGATTGACCTCGATCAATACGCCGGTTGCGTTTCCGGCATTTGATGGCTGCTCATTCAGGGAGCGGTCACATGACGGAAGCTCATCTCAGCGCTGGCGAAATCGTGAAACGGGGTCTGCTCGCCGGTATCGCCGGCGGGCTCGCGGAAATGGCCTGGGTCTCTTTATACGCCGCGGCCAGCGGCGGCGACGCGGCGATCCTGGCGCGGGGTGTAACCACGGCGTCCGGTATCATGGCGCTGCTGCCGCACGCACCGGTCATGGCCGGTATTGCCGTCCACATGACATTGGCGGCATTGCTGGGCGTGGTGTTGACGGGGCTGTGGCAAAGCTTCGCGGGCCGCGACACCGCGGCGCTTTACGGTTTCATGCTCGCGGCGCTCGCCTCCGTTTGGGCCGTGAATTTCTTTGCCGTCCTGCCGGCGGTCGATCCGTCCTTCGTTCACCTGCTGCCCCATTCGGTCAGCCTGGTGTCGAAACTGCTGTTCGGGATCGCCGCCGCGGAAACGCTGCGGCGCACCGCGGCGTTTCAGGACACGATGGCTCCGGCGCGGTCCCACCGCGCCTAGGGCCTCACGGTCGCCGTAAAACGCCCGCCGCAAAACGCCCGCCATATGGCGGGTGTTTGTATTTGAGGGTTTCCCTTTCGCGCCTGCCTGCGCTAGCGGTTGCGTCCGATGACGACGCCATCTCCCCCGCCTTGGACGCTGGACGGTTTCCGCGAAGGCGCCTGGACCATATTGCCGCTGATGCCCGGCCTTGCTGCCTTCGCCATGGCGTTCGGCACCGTGGCCGTGCGCAAGGGCTTTCATCTGGTCGATGCGCTGGCGATGAGCGCCACCGTCTATGCCGGTGTCGCGCAACTGGTGGTGCTGGAAACCTGGCCCGACAGACTGACGCCGCCGGTGATCGGCGGCATCGTGCTGGTCACGGCTTTGATCAGCAGCCGCTTTTTGCTGATCGGCGCGTCGCTGCGGCCCTGGCTCGGTGCGCAGCCGGCGGCGAAGATGTATCCCGCGCTGTTCTTTCTGGTCGAACCGAACTGGCTGATGTCGATGCGCTACCGCGCCGCCGGCGGTCGCGACCCCGCCTATCTGCTCGGCGGCGGCGTGGTCATCTATATCGTCTGGGTGGCGGCGACGGCGGCGGGCTACGGGCTTGGCGTGTCGATCGGCGATCCGCACGCCTTCGGCCTCGATCTGGTGATGCCGGCCTTTTTCGTCGCCATGCTGATCTCGCTGTGGCGCGGCGCGCGCGCCTCGGTCGGCTGGCTGATCGGCGGCGCGGCTGCGGTCGCCACCGATTATCTGTTCGGCGGCATGTGGTATTTGATCGTCGGCGCGCTCGCGGGCTCGGTGGCGGGAGGCTTCATCGATGATCGCAAGTGATCCCGCCGGCTTCTTCCTGCTGCTCGCCGCCATGACGCTGGTCGTCTATCTAACGCGTGCCGGCGGCTTCTGGCTGATCGGCCGCGTTACCATCGGGCGGCGTTTGCAGAAGATATTGGAGGCGCTGCCCGGCGCGGTCATTGCCGCGACCATCGCGCCGATTCTGCTGCACGGCGGGCCCGCCGCATTACTGGCGCTGGTGGCGGCGGCCGTGGCGATGCTGATCGTGCGCAACGATTTCGCGGCGGTGGTGGCGGGCGTTGCGGTGGCTGCGGCGGCGCGCGCGGCGGGGCTATAATGCCGCATGCCTTTGCAATCCCGCGTCTCACCGTTTGGCGAATTGTTCGAAGCGTCCGCGCGCGGCACGCTGATGGGCAATCGCGGCGGACGGATTCATGACGGTCATCGCAAGCTTGGGCCGCGACGCTGGTCGTCGAAGCAATGGATCTGCTGCGTGCTCGACTTCAACGGCCGCCATCGCAGGGTCTGGGGCGACAGCTACACCGAGCTGTTCTTTCTCGACGAAGTGACGGCCTTCGCCGCCGGTCACCGGCCATGCTTCGAATGCCGCCGCCAGGACGCCGCGCGTTTCGCCGTTTTGTTTTCCGGGGGCAAACATCGCGCACGGGCAGGGGCGATGGACGACGTTCTCCACATCGAACGTCTCGACGGCAAAGCCAAACGCACTTGTCGCCGTGCGATCGACCGCCTGCCGGACGGTGCGATGGTGGCGATCGACGGCGAGGCCTTCGCCATACGCGGCGAGCATTTGCGGCGCTGGACACCGGAAGGCTACACGGATTGGAAAGCCCGTCCGCGCGGCGCGCAAATCGACGTCCTGACGCCGCCGTCGATCGTGAAAGTCCTGGAAGCCGGCTACGCGCCGCGCTGGCACCCCAGCGCGGCGAGAGCCCGACGGCGTTAAGCCGACTTCAACCGCGGCAGCAGCCGCAGCGCGTTGTCGCGATCGACTGCCTTGAGGTCGTCGCCCTTGAAGAAGGTCGGCAGGTACTTCGCGTATTCCGGTGCGAAGCGGTACGGGAAATCGGAGCCGAACACGATCTGGCTCACCGGCACCATCTTCACCAGCGCGGACATCGTTACGTCGTTCGGGATCGCCGCGGTGTCGTAATAATAGCGGCGGATCTGCTTCTCGACCTGGTCACGCGTGATCTTGCCGGCATAGGGCGGCCGCGACAGCGCCTGCACCGTGAAGCGCTCGTAGAACGCCGTCAGCGAGCCGCCGCCATGCGACCAGATCCAGTTGATGTCGGAATATTTCTCGCCGAAGCCGGAGAAGATGAGTGTGAAGATCGAGCGCGTGGTGTCGGTGCCAAATTCGATATAGGCCTCGTCGACACCCTTGACGAGATTGACGCAGCAGTTGGCGGCGGTCGGGTGGATGTAGATGGTCGCCTTGCGGCGGTTGAGTTCGGCCCAGACCGGCTCGAACTCGGCATAGCCGAGCCACTTGTCGCCGTAGCTGGTCATGAGGCCGACGCCGTCGACCTTGAGCGTGTCGAAGGCATAGGCGATTTCCTTCAGGCTCTCGTCGATATAGGGCAGCGGCAGCGTCGCCCAGGTGCCGAAGCGGCCGGGATACTGGGTCTCGAGCTTCTTGGCGTACTCGTTGCAATCGCGCGCCACGCGGGCGGCTTGCACGGCGTCGAGGCCGAAGGTCTGCGGCGTCGTCGGCGAGGTGATGGCGGTGGCGACGCCGCCTTTGTCCATGTCGTCGAGCGTCTTTTGGATCGACCAGTTCGCCATCGGCGCGTTGTCTTTTTTCATGCTCTTGACGGCGTCGAGCCAGGTCGGCGCCGAGACATGATGATGCACGTCGATGCGGTGCGCGGGCGTCTGCGCCACCGCTTCAGCAATGAAACGCGGGGCCGCAGCAGCGGCGCCCAGGGCGGCACCGCCGGCGAGCAAACCGCGGCGGCTCAGGCCGCCATCCTTCAAGCCGATTTGCGGCGATGTGCAGCCGCACAAAGAAGACGCGCAGAATCGCGGGGACAACAAACTCATGTTTCGCTCCCTGTTGCCGGCGTAAGGCCCGGCTTGTTTTTATGAGTGGAGCCTAGCGCCGGCGTGGTGTTCTGTCACCGCGCCCCGAGACGTCAGGGCGGCTCGATCGGCGTCGTCGCCGGCGCCGCCGGGACGCGCTTGGCCCAGGCGAAGAACACCACCGAGGCCATGATCGCCAGCATGCCGCCGGTCATGGCGGCGCAGGCGGGCCAGCCGCCATGGGTCCAGGCGATGCCGCCCAGCGTGCCGCCGACGCTGCCGCCGAGATAGAAGCTGGTGACGTAGAGGCCAACCGCCGACGAGCGGCCGAATTGCGCGGTGATGGTGACATACCCAGTCGAGATCGCCTGGGTGATC
>CAITEM010000006.1 GCA_903891395.1 uncultured Hyphomicrobiales bacterium
AGCTGAGCTATGGCCCCGCCGAGCACAACGGCAAGCCGTTGCACAAAAACCCAAGCGAGAGGCCGCCATTTAGGACCAGGCCTGAAGCCTGTCAAGGATCGGGTCCAAGGCAACCAAGCCAGCTTTCTTGAACAAAGTGACGGAACCCCTTTTCCTGAGGCTGGCAAGCGGCTATTCAGCATCCAGGCCCGCGACGGAGCACGTCATGAATCCATTTCTGTGGCTGATTCACACGGTGATTTGGCTCTACATCTATGTTCTGATCGCCACCGCGGTGCTGTCCTGGTTGATCGCCTTCAATGTCGTCAACATGCGCAACGACATCGTGCGCAGCATCAGCTATTTCCTCTACCAGGTGACGGAACCGGCGCTGCGGCCGATCCGCTCCATTCTGCCGAATTTGGGCGGGATCGATATTTCCTTCATCGTCCTGATGATCGGACTGATGTTCCTCGATCAGCTTATTTTCTGGCTCTACATACAGATCTTCGTCTAGGCGCCGGCTTTGGCTGACCGGCCGTGGGCGCTCGCCGGCACCGGCGTGACCGTCACCGTGCGGCTGACACCCAAAGGCGGCCGCGACGCCGTCGATGGCGTCGCTCTGCTGGCGGACGGTTCTGCGGTGCTCAAAGCCCGTGTTCGCGCGGCGCCGAGCGAGGGCGAGGCCAACGAAGCCTTATGCCGTCTGATCGCCAAAGCAGCGGGCGTGCCGCCGCGTGATGTCGCGCTGGTTGCCGGCGCCACCGCCCGCATCAAGCGGCTGACGATTTCCGGCGAGGGTCCGGCACTCATTGCGGCGCTGGAGAAGACTGTCGAGAAGGGATAGATGACGGGAATGACGGCGCGCATCATCGACGGCAAGACAATCGCGGCTGACTTGCGGAGCAGGATTGCCGCCGAAGTCGCGCGCGTGCAGGCCGCACACAACTTCGTGCCCGGCATCGCCGTGGTGCAGGTCGGCGACAATCCCGCCAGCAGCGTCTATGTGCGCGCCAAGGCGAAGGCGGTGGCCGAAGCCGGCATGCGCGCGTTCGATCACAAGCTGCCTGAGAACGTCAGCGAAGCCGAGCTTCTGATGCTGATCGGCGAGCTCAACGGCGACGACCAGATCAACGGCATTCTGGTGCAATTGCCGCTGCCGCCGCATATCGATGCGCAGAAAGTCATCGCCTCGATCGAAGCCGACAAGGACGTCGACGGCTTTCATCCGCTGAATGCCGGGCGGCATGCAACCGGCCTGGCGGGCCTGGTGCCGTGCACGCCGCTCGGCTGCGTGCTGCTGGCGAAGTCGGTGCTGCCGTCGCTGTCCGGCCTGGAGGCGGTGGTGCTCGGCCGTTCCAACATTGTCGGCAAGCCGCTGGTGCAATTGCTGCTGGCCGAGGACGCCACGGTGACGGTGGCGCATTCCAAAACCCGCGATCTGCCCGCCGTCTGCCGCCGCGCCGATCTGCTGGTGGCCGCCATCGGCCAGCCGGAAATGGTGCGCGGCGACTGGATCAAACCGGGCGCGACCGTGATCGACGTCGGCATCAATCGTCTCGCCGCTGACGGCGGCAAGTCGCGTATCGTCGGCGATGTGGCTTTTGCCGAGGCCGAAAAGGTCGCCGGTGCGATTACGCCGGTGCCGGGCGGCGTCGGCCCGATGACGATCGCCTGCCTGCTGCTCAACACGTTGCGCGCGTCCTGCGCGCAGCATGGCCTGCCGGTACCGCTGCTCTAGAATTGAACCTTAAGGGCCGCGCTTTGGCGGCGAGCACGCCGACTGAGCCGCGCTACTGCTGGTGCCAGGCGTAGGCGACCTTATCGAGCGTCTTGGCGCCGAATTTTTCCGACGAGCGCGCGACGGCGCGGCCGCCGAGGGCGCGATAGAATTCCATCGCCGGTTCGTTGTCCGACAGAGCCCAGACCACGAGGCTTTTCAAGCCGCTCTGGATCAGATCCTTGCGCGCGGCGGTGACCAGGCGGCGGCCGAAGCCCAGCCCGTGGAATTCCGGA
>CAITEM010000007.1 GCA_903891395.1 uncultured Hyphomicrobiales bacterium
CATTCGCCGCAGCATTCTTGTCGCCTTCGAGCAGGCCGAACTGACGTCCGATCCCGAGGCGCAGCGCCGGCTGTTGACCTTCGTCATTGTCGGCGGCGGCGCCACCGGCGTCGAGATGGCCGGCGCCATTGCCGAAGTTGCACGGCAGACTTTGGCCGCCGATTTCCGCCGCATCGATCCGCGCTCGGCGCACATCGTCTTGGTCGAAGCCGGCCCGCGTCTGTTGCCGGCGTTTCCGCCGGCGCAATCCGACTATGTACGCGACACGCTGATGGCTGCCGGCGTCACGGTGCTGACCGACGCGATGGTGACGAAATGCGACGCCCACGGTGTCGATCTCAACAGCGGCCGGCTCGACGCCAGCACGATCATTTGGGCCGCGGGCGTTGTCGCATCGCCCGCCGCGCAATGGCTCGGCGCCGAGGCCGACCGCGCCGGACGCGTGAAGGTCGGGCCGGATTTATCGGTGCCGGGCCATCCCGACATATTCGTCATCGGCGACACTGCCGCGGTGACCGACAACAGCGGCAAGCCGGTGCCCGGCATCGCGCCGGCGGCCAAACAGATGGGTCAATATGTCGGCAAGCTGATCGCCGCACGCATCGCCGGCCAACCGCAAGAGAAACATTTCCGCTACATGCATCTCGGCGATCTGGCGACCATCGGCCGTCACGCCGCAGTGGTAAAATTCGGCGTGTTGCAGCTGCGAGGTTTCATCGGCTGGCTGTTCTGGAGCCTGGCGCACATCTATTTCCTGATCGGTCTGCGCAACCGCTTCATCGTCGCGTTCAGTTGGCTGTGGAGCTACCTGACGTTCCAGCGCGGCGCGCGGCTCATTATCGGGCAACCGGAGAAAGACCACGAACTCTAAAGAAGCAAAAAACGAGAACAGGGAGGCGATCATGAAGAATACGTTCGTACTATTGTTCGGACTGGCTTTGCTCGCGGTGTCGCTGCCGGCGCAAGCCGCCGAGCTCGACCCCAAAGCCGTCGTTTATCAACTGCCGGATCAGATCAAATGGAGCCCGGTGTCACCCGCCGGCAACCAGCAGGCCGTGCTGTTCGGCGATCCGGCAAAACCCGGCCTCTACGGCGTTCTCACCAAATGGACCGCGGGCAACCATTTCAGCAAGCCGCACTTTCATCCCAACGACCGCTTCATCACTGTGGTATCGGGCACATGGTGGGTCGGCAGCGGACCGAATTGGGATCCAGCCAACAGCAGCGTGGCGATGCCGGCAGGCAGCTTTGTCACCCATTTCGGCAAGCAAGTGCACTGGGATGGCGCCAAAGACACCGACGCAGTGCTGCTCATCGTCGGCGAGGGTCCGGCAACCTCAACGCCGTTCGTGGCCGCCAGTGAGATGAAATAGCCTCAAGATCCGCCGAACCAGTTGTAACCCTGGTCTTCCCAATAGCCGCCATGGTCGACATTGGTGACTTCCATGGCCACGACGTATTTCGGATTCTTGTAGCCGAGCTTGGTCGGCATGCGGATCTTCATCGGGAAGCCGTAGGAACGCGGCAGGATCTTGTTGTCGAACTTGAACGTCATCTGCGTCTGCGGATGCAGCGCCGTCGGCATGTCGATGGTGTTGGTGTAGCCCTCGGCGCATTTGAACCAGATGTACTTGGCGCGCGTGTCGGCGCCGACGCGCTTGAGAAACTCCGAAAGCGTCGCGCCCTGCCAGGAGCCGATCGCGCTCCAGCCTTCGACGCAGATATGCCGGGTAATCTGCGACACCTGCGGCAATGCGTAGAGTTCATCCAGCGTCCACGGTTTCTTGTTTTCGACCAGGCCTGAAACTTCGAGTTTGTAAGTCTTGCCATCGACCACCGGCGCGTCGTCTTCGTCGTAGTAGCCATTGAACGGGAACGGCCGCGTGATCGCGCTCTCGGGATAGACCGGCGCGAGCTTGGCGCGGCTGAAGATCGCCGCTTGTGCGGCGTCGTTGAATTCGGAAATCTTGCGCAGCACCCCTTCGGCGGCGTCGCTGTCTATGATGTCGCAACCGGTGAGGAAGGTGAGCGCTCCGAGGCTCGCGGCGCCGCGCAGGAAATTGCGCCGCATCGGATCGGGCATGATCCTGACCGCGTCCTTGATCAGCGATTCGGCGTCGACGCCGGGAACGATATGACGTTTACGCATTTTATCTTCCTGTCACCATCGCGCGCAGGCTCTTCGGCACCAGCAGCGCCAGCGCGACATGGACGACCAGAAATCCGACGATCGCCGCCATGGCAAAGAAATGCACGTAGCGGGCAAAATTGTAACCGCCGAACAACGTGGTCAATTCCTGGAACTGCACGGGTTTCCAGATCGCGAGGCCCGACAGCACGATCAAAATGCCGCACAGGATGACGCCGGCGTAGAGCACTTTCTGCACCGCGTTGTAGTGGGATAGATCATCGTGCTCGAGCTTGAATGTCAGCGCCGCTTTGACGTCGGCGAATACTTGCGACGGATAAATCGGCAGCAGCTTGCGGCGGAAGCGGCCGGTCGCCAGCCCGAGCGTGAGGTAGACGAGACCGTTGATCACCAGCACCCACATCGCGGCGAAATGCCATTGGATCGCGCCGCCGAGCCAGCCGCCAAGTGTAATGCTTCGCGAGAAGGTGAAATCGAACAGCGGCGAGGCGTTGTAGATTTGCCAGCCGGAGCCGACCATCACCAGGATCGCGACAGCATTGATCCAATGCGTGATGCGCACCCAGAGCGGATGAATAGTGGCCTCTGCCGGCGATGTGGTCATTGCTTCAGCGGTCATGTCATCCCTGCCCCGGCATCATAACCGGTTCGCGCTTCGATAATATACGGCACGGCCGGGTTCGCGGATGCACGAACCCGGCCGTATCCGGTTACTTCTTCATGGTGTCCTTGGACATGCTGTCTTTGGACATCGTGTCCTTCGACATGCTGTCCTTCTTCATGGCATCGTCCTTGCCCATAGTGTCTTTCTTCATCGAATCCTTCGACATGGTGTCCTTGGACATCGTGTCTTTCTTCATGTCGTCGGCGGCGTAGGCGGCCAGCGGGGCCAGGGCCAGACCGGCGGCGATCAGACCGGAAAACAGAACCTTCTTCATGACGTATCCTCCTCAGGGATTGGATTTACGCATTAATCGTTAGCACGAGGTCCAAACACGTCCTCATCAGTTTCCCGTTGTTCGAACCTAGCGTTCGGCTCACGGTTTTGTGACAATGGCCGCGCCGGGCCCTATCGGATCAAGGAGCTGAGTGACGTGAGCGCGCCCAAAACCAGTTCAGGAAATTTCTTCGAGGAATTCCGCCTCGGCCAGCAGATCCGCCACGCCACGCCGCGCACCGTCACCGCTGGCGACGTCGCGCTGTATAACGGCCTGTTCGGTGCGCGATTTGCCGTGCAGTCCGCCGATACCTTCGCGCAGAAGATCGGCTACCCCCGCTCGCCGGTCGATGATTTGCTGGTGTTTCACATGGTGTTCGGCAAGACCGTGCCGGACGTCTCGCTCAACGCCGTCGCCAATCTCGGCTATGCCGATTGCCGTTTCCTCAAGGCCGTCTACCCCGGCGACACGCTCAATGCCGTGTCGGAAGTCATTGGTCTGAAGGAAAACTCCAACAAGAAAACCGGCATCGTCTATGTGCGCTCGCGTGGCTTCAATCAGCATGGCGACACCGTGCTCGACTACGCGCGCTGGGTGATGGTGCGCAAGCGCAACGAAAGCGCCGACGCGCCCGAGGAAAAGGTGCCGACGCTGCCGAAGAGCGTCGATGTCGCCCAACTCGGCGGCGCCTGCCCGCCGATCGATGCCGCTGCCTATGACGACACGCTGGCCGGCAGCCCGCACCGTTTTAGCGACTACCAGGCCGGCGAGAAGATCGACCACGTCGTCGGCATCACGGTCGAAGACGCCGAGCACATGATCGCGACACGGCTCTACCAGAACACCGCGCGCATCCATTTCGACCACTATACCGAGAGCAAAGGCCGCTTCGGCCACCGCCTGATCTACGGCGGCCATCCGATTTCGCTGGCGCGCGCGCTATCGTTCAACGGTCTCGGCAACGCCTTCCATGTGGCGGCGATCAACGGCGGACGTCACGTCGCGCCCTTGTTTGCGGGGCTTACCGTGTTTGCCTGGACCGAAGTGCTGGCCACAGCCGAAATTCCCGGCCGCACCGATGTGGGCGCCTTGCGGCTGCGCACCATTGCCACCAAGGATCACCCCTGCGCGGATTTCCCGTACAAAGTCGGCGACGAATACGACCCGGCGGTGATTCTCGATCTCGATTACTGGGTGCTGATGCCGCGCTAGCGGCTACGCGCTCGCCCGCAAATGATCGACCAGTTGCCGCGCATAAGGCGGCAGCGCTTCGAGATTGCGCACCACGATCGTCAGTTCACGCAGCGCCCAGGGGTCGGTCAACCGCACCGCGCTGATTGCCATGTTGCGTGCCGTGCGCTGCACCGTCGTCTCCGGCACGATGCCGAGGCCCACGTTGCATTCGACCAGACGGCAGATGGCGTCGAAGCTTCGCAGTTGAATGCGCAGCCTTAGCGGCCGTCCCACGCGGCTGGCTTTGTCGGCAAGGAACCGCTGGATGGCGCTGGCGCGATCAAGGCCCACCATGTCGTAGTCGAGCACTTCGGCGAAGCCGATGCGGGAACGGCTGGCGAGGGGGTGATTGCGCGGCACCACCAGCACGAAGCGGTCGCTGCGGAACGGAAACGTCTCCAGCCCGCCCTGATCGACGGTGCCGGCGACGATGCCGATATCGGCGCTGCCTTCGGCGATCAGGCCGACGATCTCGTCGCTGAGCCGCTCTTCGAGGTCGACGCTGATGTCCGGATAGGTCGTCAGGAACGAACTCAGCACTTCCGGCAGGAATTCGGTGAGTGCGTTCGTGTTGGACAACACCCGTACCTGGCCAGCCAGCCCCCGGGCGTAAGGCGTCAGGTCCTCCTGTAGCCGCTCGCTCTGCGCCAGGATCGAGCGGGCATGCTGCAGCAAAGTGCGGCCCGCTTGGGTCGGCACGACGCCCTGGCGTCCCCGAACCAGCAATTCGGTACCGAAGCTCTCCTCCATCTTGCGGATGCGGGTGGAGGCCGCAGCCAGCGCCAGGTTGGAGCGCGCCGCGCCATGGGTAATGCTGCCAGCCTCGACGATGTGCCGGAACAGGCCTAGATCGGTGAAATCGAACCGCATAGCGCCACCCCTTCCTTCTTATTTGGCGAAGGAAGACTTCATAAAAGGCATATTGTATAGATACTTTACACGGTCTAGTTTCGTTTTTGAAGAAGTTTGAACTGGTCTAACGTGAATGAGGCCCGCACCCCAACTTTTTGGTGCGTGCGGAAACCACGCAATTTAGTTACCAACCGCCGCCACGGCCGACAGAGTTACGGCCGTGCGAAGAGTGGAGACACAGCGATGGCCGAACTCGAGGCAGGCGCCACCAAGGGGCCGCAACGGCCGCGTCCGATTTCCCCCCATCTGCAGATCTACCGGCCGATGCTGACGATGATGATGTCGATCGTGCATCGCATCACCGGCGCGGCGTTGTATTTCGGCATGCTGCTGCTCGCCTGGTGGCTGATCGCGGCGGCCTCCGGCCCGAACGCCTACGCCAACGTCGAATGGTTCATGGGCAGCCTGATCGGGCGCGTCGTCCTGTTCGGCTACACTTGGGCGCTGCTCCATCACACCCTCGGCGGCATCCGCCATCTGATCTGGGACACGCTGCACGGCCTCGAACCGGCCGAGCGCGAAATGCTGACGCTGGCGACGCTGGTCGGCTCGATCTCGCTGACGCTGGTCATCTGGGTCGTCGGTTACATGGTCATGGGAGGCCCGCGATGATCGGCGAACGCCCGAACGAAATGCGCACGCCGATGCGCCGCGTCCGCGGCCTCGGCGCGGCCCATGCCGGCACCAAGGACTTCTGGCATCAGCGCGTGACGGCAGTGGCCGGCATTCCGCTCACCATCGCGGCAATCATTATCGTCGTCGCGCTGATGGGACGCAGCCACGCCGCGGTCGTGCAAATTCTCGGCTCGCCGATCGTGGCGATCATCATGCTGCTGTTCATCATCAATACCGCCTATCACATGTGGATCGGCATGCAGGAAATCATCCTCGATTACGTCCACGAGGATAAATTCAAGCTCGCAACGCTGATGGCCAACACCTTCTTCTGTTTCGCCGTCGCGTTCGTTTCTGCATTCGCCATTCTCAAGCTTTCGTTCGGGGTCTGATCCTTCGAGGTTCTAAGTTATGGCGACAAACGGAAAATCAAACGGTAGCGCCGCGCCCGGGATCAACGGCAAGGCCTATCCGATCGAGGATCACAGTTACGACGTGATCGTGGTCGGCGCCGGCGGCTCGGGCTTGCGCGCCGTGGTCGGCTGCGGCGAAGCAGGCTTGCGCACCGCCTGCATCACCAAAGTGTTTCCGACCCGCTCGCACACCGTCGCGGCGCAAGGCGGCATCGCCGCCGCGCTCGGCAACATGGGCGAGGACGACTGGCGCTGGCACATGTACGACACCGTCAAGGGCGCCGACTGGCTCGGCGACCAGGACTC
>CAITEM010000008.1 GCA_903891395.1 uncultured Hyphomicrobiales bacterium
GGATGTTCTCGACCGAGCCGATGGTTTCCAGCATCTCCAGGGCTTCCTGGTTGGCGCCGCCGTGCGACGGGCCCCACAGGCAGGCGATGCCGGCGGCGATGCAGGCGAACGGATTGGCGCCCGACGAGCCGGCGAGCCGCACCGTCGAGGTTGAGGCGTTCTGTTCGTGGTCGGCGTGCAGGATGAAGATGCGATCCATCGCGCGCGCCAGCACCGGGTTCGGTTTGTACTCCTCGGTCGGCACCGCGTAGCACATGCGCAGGAAGTTGGTGGAATAGTCGAGTTCGTTCTTCGGGTAAACAAAGGGCTGCCCGACGGAATATTTGTAGGCCATCGCGGCGAGCGTCGGCATTTTCGCGATCATGCGAACCGAAGCGATCATCCGCTGCGTCGGATCGGAGATATCAGTGGAGTCGTGATAGAACGCCGACAGTGCGCCGACGCATCCGGTCATCACCGCCATTGGATGCGCGTCGCGGCGGAAGCCCTGGAAGAACCGGCTCATCTGTTCATGCACCATGGTGTGGCGCGTGACGTGATAATCGAAGTCGGCTTTTTGCGACGGCGTCGGCAACTCGCCGTACAAGAGCAAATAGCATGTCTCGAGGAAGTCGCCGTGCTCGGCGAGTTGCTCGATCGGATAGCCGCGATAGAGCAGAATGCCCTCGTCGCCGTCGATGTAGGTGATCTTGGACTCGCAGCTCGCGGTCGACGTGAAGCCGGGGTCGTAGGTGAACATCCCGCTGTCGCCGTAGAGCTTGGAGATGTCCATGACCTGCGGACCGACCGTCCCGTCATAGATCGGGAAATCCCAGTTCTTGTTACCGACCGTAATCGTGCCGGTCTTTTTCTCAGTAGGAGTTTTGGCGTCCATGGGTCGAGCCCTCGAATGTGCGGCTTGTAGTGGGATCAGTCTCTAGCCGGTCAGTGTGACGCCCGTTTAGGCGTGCGAGATTCCCGGGCATTTTGGGTAGCCCAGCCGAGTGTGCACCGCAAGATAGTGCGCTGCAAGACGGAGCAAGATGCACGGCAGCCCGCTAAATAGGCATGGCTGTGTCTTTCCACCATGTGGAAGTTTACGGCGCGTTGACGGCCTGATCGCGCAACCGCGCCAGGCTCTCTTCACGGCCAAGCACCGCGAGCACGTCGAAGATCGGCGGCGAGGTTGTCCGGCCGGTCAACGCGGCGCGCAACGGTTGCGCCACGGCACCGAGCTTTTGACCCCCGCGCTCGGCATAGGCGCGAACGACCGCTTCGACCGCGCCGGCTGTCCACTCGCTCAAGGCCTCCAATTCCGGCACCAGCGCGGCGGTCAGGGCTTTGGCCTCGGGCGTGAGCAGCACCTTGGCCGCCGCATTGATCTCAAGCGGACGGCTGGCCCACAGGAACCGGGAGGCCTCGAACAGCTCGACCAAAGTCTTAGCCCGTTCCTTCAGGCCGGGCATGGCGACCCGCAGCTTGTCGTGAAGCGCCGGCGTCATTTTGCTGGCCAACTCGTCGCCCCCCGCGATGTGCGGCAGCAGTTTCTCTAAATCGGCGATCAAGGCGTCGTCACCGGTTGCCCGGATATAATGGCCGTTGAGGCTTTCGAGCTTGGCGAAGTCGAAGCGGGCCGGCGACCGGCCGATGGCGGGCAAGTCGAACGCCGCGATCATCTCGGCTTCGCTGAAGATTTCCTGGTCGCCATGCGCCCAGCCGAGCCGGACCAGATAATTGCGCATCGCGGAGGGTAGGTAGCCCATCGCCCGGTAGGCATCGACGCCCAGCGCGCCGTGACGTTTCGATAGCTTGGAGCCGTCCGGCCCGTGGATCAGCGGGATGTGCGACATGCTCGGCACCTGCCAGCCCAACGCCTCATAGATTTGGGTCTGGCGGGCCGCGTTGTTGAGATGGTCGTCGCCGCGGATGATATGCGTGACCGCCATGTCGTGGTCGTCCACCACGACCGCCAGCATGTAGGTCGGGTTGCCATCGGAGCGCAGCAGCACGAAATCGTCGAGGTTTTCGTTCTGCCAGACGACCCGGCCTTGAACCTGGTCTTCGACCACGGTCTCGCCGGTCTGCGGCGCCTTGAGACGGATCACCGGCTTGACGCCGGGCGGGGCGTCCGATGGGGCGCGGTCGCGCCAGCGGCCGTCGTAGAGCTTGGTGCGGCCCTCGCGCCGGGCGGCCTCGCGCATGGCGGTAAGTTCTTCCGGCGAGGCATAGCAGCGGTAGGCCTTGCCCTCGGCCAGAAGCTGCTCGGCAATCTGGCGGTGGCGGTCGGCGCGGGAGAACTGGAAGACGATGTCGCCGTCCCAGGACAGATCCATCCAGGTCAGGCCGTCTATGATGGCGGCGATCGCGGCCGAGGTCGAACGCTCGCGGTCGGTGTCCTCGATTCGCAGCAGCATCTTGCCGCCGAACCGCTTGGCGTAAAGCCAGTTGAACAGCGCGGTGCGGGCGCCGCCGATATGGAGGAAGCCGGTGGGAGATGGCGCAAAACGGGTGACGACAGGTGCGTTCATTGCGCGCCCTGTACCACAGTTGCCGGGGTGGGTGTCATCGCAATTGACATAGAGCCGGATGGCACGTCATGGGTTTGCGTGCCTCGCGGCACGTTGGGTTTGAGGCCGGCGGGGCCCGGTTTGATTGAGGTCGAAGAAGCATGGCGAGCGACGACAAGGCAAGCGGCAATCC
>CAITEM010000009.1 GCA_903891395.1 uncultured Hyphomicrobiales bacterium
CCGCCCGGCCCGCACCGGCCGCAATCCGCGCACCGGCGCCCATGTGTCGGTCGACCAGAAGTCGGTGCCGTTCTTCAAGACCGGCAAGGAAATGCGCGAGCGCCTGAACAAGGACGGTAGCGGCGCCTGATCGAGGTGTCCCGGACGAGTGAGCGCGTAAGCGCGAACTATGATCCGGGACCCAGGAGAAATGGCGCGAAGCGTCGATAGATTCTTCTTTTAGGCCCCTGGGTCCCGGTTCTGCAGCGCACCGTTTCACGCTGCGCTGCGCCCGCGACACGCGGATGAAGACGAACGGCGATGCCGGACCTCTGTTTCGTCTATATCTTGGCGAGCAAGCGCAACGGAACGCTCTATGTCGGCGTTACCAGTGATCTTACGCGGCGGATTGAGGCGCATAAGACTGGCTCGGTTCCGGGATTTACAAAGCAGTATGGCGTGCACATGTTGGTTCACGTCGAAGAGTTTTCCTCTATCGGCGATGCGCGTGCCCGTGAGCACACGCTGAAAAGATGGCGGCGGGCGTGGAAGCTCGAACTGATAGAAAAGGGCAATCCAACTTGGCGAGACCTATCGAACGATCTTTGACGAGGAAGATGGTCTCGTGTCCCGGGCGCAGCGCAATGCGAAGTATTGCGCTGCAGAACCGGGACCCAGGGGCTAGGAATAAGAAAGCTGTCGCTTCGCGCCGTTTATCCTGGGTCCCGGATCGGCGTTCCGGCTCGCTTTGCGAGCCGTCACTTGTCCGGGACACGTGAAACCCATGTTCCGCAAAATCCTCACCGCCATCATCGTCGTCCCGCCGGCCGCGCTGCTGATCGCCTTCGCGGTCGCCAACCGGCACAGCGTCACGGTGTCGTTCGATCCGTTCTCGTCGGCGAGCCCAGCCTATGCCGCGACGCTGCCGCTGTTTGCGGTCGTCCTGCTGGTGCTGATTGTCGGCGTGGTGGTTGGCGGCATCGCCGCCTGGATACGCCAGGGCAAGTGGCGGCGCACCGCCCGCCATCTCGATGCCGAGGCGCGCAGCCTGCGGGCCGATCTCGACGACCTGCGCCGCCGCTTTGCCGTCAACGAGCCGGCCGCCGCGCCGCCGCAGACCACGTTTTTCGACCCCACCGCGCGGGCCGCCATTCCGCCGCCGGCGCCCTGAGCGCCTGAAAGGGCTACTGCGGGTTTGGATCACCCGGGACCGAGCAGCCCTGCTATCACTTTGCGTGGCGGGGAATAGGCGGTAGAACCCGCTCCATCATGCCTCTTTTGATCAAAATATGCGGCCTGACGACCCCGGAAGCACTTGAAGTGTCTCTGGAATCCGGCGCCGACATGGTCGGCTTCGTGTTCTTTCCGCCGAGCCCGCGCACGCTCGGCGTCAAGGCCGCCGAAGGCCTGGCGCCACAGGTCCGCGGCCGCGGGCTGAAAGTGGCGCTGACCGTTAACGCCACCGACGACCTGCTGCACGGCATCGTCGACGCCTTGAAGCCCGACCTGCTGCAATTGCACGGCACCGAAACCGTCGAGCGGGTCGCCGTGGTGCGCTCGCGTTTCGGACTTCCGGTCATGAAGGCGCTGCCGATCGCGACGCGCGCCGACCTGTCGCCGATCCGTCTTTACGCCAAGGTCGCCGACCGCCTGATCTTCGATGCGCGCCCGCCGCAAAATGCGACGCGGCCCGGCGGGCTCGGCACACCGTTCGACTGGACGCTGCTCAAAGGCGTCGACGCCGGCGTTCCTTATCTGCTGTCCGGCGGTCTGACCGTCGAGAACGTCGCCGAGGCGATCCGCATTACCGGCGCGCCCGGCGTCGATGTGTCGTCGGGCGTCGAAAGCGCGCCGGGCGTCAAAGATCCGGACAAGATCCGCGCCTTCATCCGCGCCGCACGCGGGGCCGATGCCTTGCAGCTCGGCGTTTCACAAATCGCGAGCCGCGCATGACCGTGCAACAGCCCAACTCCTTCCGCACCGGCCCCGACGAGCGCGGACATTTCGGCATCTATGGCGGCCGTTTCGTTGCCGAGACGCTGATGCCGAACATTCTCCAGCTGGAAGCGGCCTACACTGCCGCCAAGGCCGATCCAGGCTTTCAGAAGGAGATGGATCATCATCTCACTCACTTCGTCGGCCGGCCGTCACCGTTGTATTTTGCCGAGCGCCTGACGACGAAATTGGGCGGCGCGAAAATTTACTTCAAGCGCGAGGATCTCAACCACACCGGCGCGCACAAGGTGAACAACGTCACCGGCCAGATCATGCTGGCGATGCGCATGGGCAAGAAGCGCATCATCGCCGAAACCGGCGCCGGTATGCACGGTGTCGCGACCGCGACCTTGTGCGCCAAGTTCGGCCTCGACTGTATCGTCTACATGGGCGCGGTCGACGTCGAACGGCAGCAGCCCAACGTGCTGCGGATGAAAATGCTGGGCGCCGAGGTGCGCGCGGTGACGTCCGGCTCGCATACGCTCAAGGACGCGATGAACGAAGCGCTGCGCGACTGGGTCACCAATGTCAGCGACACGTTCTACTGCATCGGCACCGTCGCCGGCCCGCATCCCTATCCCGCGATGGTGCGCGATTTCCAGTGCATCATCGGCAAGGAAACGCGCGAGCAGATGCAAGCGGCAGAAGGCCGTCTGCCGGATTCGCTGGTTGCCTGCATCGGCGGCGGCTCCAATGCGATGGGGCTTTTTCATCCTTTCCTCGACGACCGCAGCGTCGAGATCTACGGAGTCGAGGCGGCGGGGCACGGCATCCCGAGCGGCAAGCACGCGGCCTCGGTCGCCGGCGGCAGACCGGGCGTGCTGCATGGCAACCGCACCTATCTCTTGATGGATGCCGATGGCCAGATCACCGAGGCGCATTCGATCTCGGCCGGTCTCGATTATCCGGGCATCGGCCCTGAACACTCGTGGCTCAATGATATGGGCCGTGTGAAATTCCTGTCGGCGACCGATGACGAGGCGGTGGCGGCATTCCAACTGTGCAGCCAGCTTGAGGGCATCATTCCGGCGCTGGAGCCGGCGCACGCACTTGCGCGCGTGTTCGACCTCGCGCCCAAATTGCCGAAGGATCACCTGATGGTGGTCAACATGTCCGGCCGCGGCGACAAGGATCTCGCCAGCGTCGAAGCCTATCTCGCGAGCAAAAAGAAATGACGACGCGTATCGACAGACGCTTTGCGGCGCTCAAGGCTGAAGGCCGTGCCGCGCTGGTGACCTTCACCATGGCCGGCGATCCGGACTATGACACCGCGCTCGCCATTGCGAAAGCTTTGCCGAAAGCCGGCGCCGATGTGATCGAGCTCGGCATGCCGTTCACCGATCCGATGGCGGATGGTCCCGCCATCCAGGCGGCTGGTTTGCGCGCGCTCGCCGCCGGTCAGAACATGATCAAGACGCTCAAGCTGGTGCGCGAATTTCGCGTAAGCGATAACGACACGCCGATCGTGTTGATGGGCTACTACAATCCGATCTACATCTACGGCGTCGAAAAATTTCTCACCGACGCCATTGCCGCCGGCGTCGACGGCCTAATCGTGGTCGATCTGCCGCCGGAGGAAGACGAAGAGCTATGCCTGCCCGCGCTGAAGGCGGGTCTGAATTTCATCCGGCTGGCGACGCCGACCACCGACGACAAGCGGTTGCCGGCGGTGCTCAATAATACGTCGGGCTTTGTGTACTACGTCTCGATCACGGGAATTACCGGCGCCGCGGCGCCTGACGCCACCAAGGTTTCCGCCGCGGTTGATCGGATCAAACGTCATACAAAACTACCGGTCGCGGTCGGCTTCGGCGTGCGCAGCGCCGAACAGGCCCGGGCCATTGCCGAAAACGCCGACGGCGTCGTGGTCGGCTCGGCCATCGTCGATGTGCTGCGCGGCAGCCTCGATAAATCGGGTAAAGCCGGTTCCGGTACGGTCAAGGCCGTGACCGATCTGGTCTCCGCGCTGGCCGAGGGCGTCAAATCCGCCCGGCGGGTGCCCGCCAAGTAGTAACCATCGCCCCGCGCCGACGGTTATAATTCCGCCGAATCGCGCCTATATAGGCTGATCATGAATTGGATTTCGAACGTCGTTCGCCCCAAGATTCGCAGCTTCCTGCGCCGCGAGACGCCGGAAAACCTCTGGATCAAATGTCCGGAGACGGGGCAACTCGTCTTCTACAAAGACGTCGAAGCCAACCAGTTCGTCATTCCGAGTTCCAATTATCACATGCGTGTCAGCGCGACGACGCGCCTGAAGACCATGTTCGACGACGGCGCCTACGAAGACATCGCCGTGCCGGAAGTGCAGATCGACCCGTTGAAGTTTCGCGACGAGCGCCGCTACGCCGACCGCCTGAAAGACGCGCGCACCAAGACCGGCATGCAGGACGCAGTGAAGCTCGGCATCGGCCGTCTCGAAGGCCTGATGGTGACGATCGCCGTGCAGGATTTCGATTTCATGGGCGGCTCGCTCGGCATGGCCGCCGGCGAAGCGGTGATCGCCGGTCTTGAGATGGCCGTACGGCGTTCGACGCCCTTCATCATGTTCGCAGCCTCCGGCGGCGCGCGCATGCAGGAGGGCATTTTGTCGCTGATGCAATTGCCGCGCACGACGGTCGCGGTGCAGATGCTGCGCGAAGCCGGCAAGCCCTACAACGTCGTACTCACCAACCCGACCACCGGCGGCGTCACCGCGTCCTACGCCATGCTGGGCGACGTTCAGATCGCCGAGCCGGGCGCGCTGATCGGCTTCGCAGGGCCGCGCGTCATCGAGCAGACCATCCGCGAGAAACTGCCCGAAGGTTTCCAGCGCGCGGAATATCTCACCGAGCACGGTATGGTCGACATGGTCGTGCACCGCCACAAGTTGCGCGGCACGATTGCCGAGCTGTGTCGGCTGCTGACCAAGGCGCCGCCGCGCGGGGCGGCGCCGTCTTTGCCGGTTCCGGCGCACGCGTGAGCGCATGCCTGCGATCGCGGGCATCATGATCAGATGAACTCCATCGACTCCATCGTTG
Source organism: uncultured Hyphomicrobiales bacterium (assembly GCA_903891395.1). GTDB lineage: Bacteria > Pseudomonadota > Alphaproteobacteria > Rhizobiales > Xanthobacteraceae > Pseudolabrys. The sequence goes on from CAITEM010000009.1 coordinate 4,995, forward strand.
CGCGGCTGAACGCGCTGCATCCCAAGCGCATCGACCTGTCGCTCGAGCGCCTGCAGCGGTTGCTCGCGGCGCTCGATCATCCCGAGCGCAAGCTGCCGCCGGTGATCCATGTCGGCGGCACCAACGGTAAAGGCTCGACGGTTGCTTTCCTGCGCGCGATTCTTGAAGCGGCCGGCATGCGCGTACACACCTACACCTCGCCGCATCTGGTGCGTTTCAATGAGCGTTTCCGGTTGGGCGAGGTTGGTGAGGGCAAGTTGGTTGCCGACGATGTATTGAGCGCGGCGCTTGAAGAATGCGAGCGCGCCAACGGCGGCGAGCCGATCACGGTGTTCGAGATCACCACCGCGGCCGGCATACTGCTGTTCTCGCGCCATCCGGCCGACGTGCTGTTGTTGGAAGTCGGATTGGGCGGCCGTCTCGATGCCACCAATGTCATTGAGGCGCCGCTCGCCACCATCATCACGCCGATCTCGATCGATCACACGGACTTTCTCGGCGATACGCTGGAAAAAATCGCCGCCGAGAAGGCCGGCATTTTCAAACGCAATGTGCCGGCGATCATCGCCGCGCAGAACCGCGACGTGCTCGCCGTGCTGGAGCGCCAGGCCGCACGGTTGAAAGCGCCGGTCAAGGTTGCCGGCGAGAACTGGACCGCGACCGAAGAGCGCGGACGTCTGGTTTATCAGGACGACAACGGCCTGCTCGACCTGCCGGCGCCGAAGCTGTACGGCCGCCACCAGTTCGAGAACGCCGGCCTGGCCATCGCGGCCTTGCGCGCCATTCCGCAATTCAGGATTTCACCCGCGGCGTTCGAGGCCGGCATCGTCAAAGCCGACTGGCCGGCGCGTCTGCATCGTCTGGGCGCTGGGCGGCTGGTCAATCTCGCGCCCGCGGGCAGCGAGCTGTGGCTCGACGGCGGGCATAATCCTGACGGCGGCCGCGCCGTCGCCGCCGCGCTCGCCGATCTTGAGGAGCGCGTGTCGCGTCCGCTGGTGCTGATCGTCGGTATGCTGAAGACAAAGGACTGCGCGGGCTTCCTGCGCAATTTCAGCGGGCTGGCGCGCCGGCTCATCGCCGTGCCGGTCGCGGTGTCGGAAAATGCCATGTCGGCGGAGGCTGTGGCCGACGCCGCGCGTGGGGTCGATATACCGGCGGCCAGCCGCGACTCGCTCGACGAAGCCCTGGATGCGGTATGCAAGCTCGATCTCGACCCGCCACCGCGCATTCTGATTACCGGCTCGCTTTATTTGGCCGGCGAGGTGCTGCGCGAGAATGGGACGTTGCCGCAATAGCTCTCAATAATAAAAAACGGCCGGGACAAAGCCCGGCCGTTTTTAAATTCAAAGCGTGAGCGCGATCAGACGCCGCCGCTGATCCACTGGTGCAGCTTCTGCTTTGGCGCCGCGCCGACCTGGCGCGAGGAAATCTCGCCGTTCTTGAACATCAGCAGCGTCGGGATCGACATGATGCCGTACTTCGCGGCGGTGTCCGGGTTCTCGTCGACGTTCAGCTTGACGATCTTGACCTTGTCGCCGACCTGGCCGGAGATCTCGTCCAGCGCCGGCGCGATCATGCGGCATGGGCCGCACCATTCGGCCCAGAAATCGACAACCACCGGCTCCGCCGATTTCAGCACATCCGCTTCGAAGCTTGCGTCTGACGTTTTGCCGACGGCCATGGCCCTATCCTCATGTCTTGGGCGAAAAAATCTCCGCCCCAAATTGCGAGGTGGTGAACCTATGAACGCCGCCGCACAGCGTCAAGGCGGCCTCACGCGGGGGTGATGCCCGCCAGGGCGGCGTCAAGCGCAGCGCCGGAAAACTCCATAAGATCAGGTACTTCAGTCCAGATCACAGCGGTCCGTAAGGTCTTGTCGGGGTACAATCTCGCGAGCACGGCGCGGTACAAAGCAAGCTGGCGGACATAAAGCGGCGGCACGTCCTCGATTCGCCGCGGCGCGGGCCGATTCGTCTTGAAATCGGCAATGAGGACCGAGTCTGGCGTAACGGCCAGGCGGTCGATCTGGCCGGAGACTCGCACCGCTTTGCCGCCGATGTCGAGCCGGCCGACAATCGGCACTTCGGCCCGGCTGGCGGGGCCGTACAGCGCGGCGAATCGGGGATCCTCAAGCACGAGCCTGACTTGTGCGGCGAGCTGGGCGCGATCGCCGGCGGACAGTTTCCCGCCGCGACGGGCGAGGTAGTCCTGCGCGGCTTGCAACCGCCGTTCTGAGGGAACGTCAGGCAAAGATTGCATCAGCCGGTGGGCGAGCGTTCCGCGCAGCAAAGCTTCCTCGGAGCTGCCCGGCGCGAGGGCGCGCGTGGCGTCGTCATCGTCGGCGCTGGAAGGCGTGAGGGTGCGCGGCCCGGCACGGTCGGGCTTCGCGTTTGACGTCAACCACGCGGGCAGAGCGACCGGCGGACTGGGCGGCTTTGCCGTGTCGCCGGCTGACTGTAGCGGCAGAGCGTCCCCTTTGCGGAAGCGCAGGACCTCGCCATCACCGTCCTCGGCTGGCTCGATGACGCAATACGGCGTCAACGCGGTCTCGACCAGTTGGTACCAGCAGCCGTCGGGGATCTTGTTCTGGCCTTGCGCGCCGCAGATCACCAGCCGCTCGGCGGCGCGCGTCATGGCGACGTAGAGCAGGCGGCGATATTCATCGCGGGCTTCCTGCTGCACCTTGCTGCGTGCTTCCGACATGAGACCGGCATCGGCCGCGCGTGCGGTACCCCAGACCAGTGCGCCGCTCTGCAGCGTCAGCAGCCGTGGGTCTTTCGGCCCGCCGGGCTTGGTCGTGGTGTCGGCGAGAATGACGGTATTGGCTTCGAGACCCTTGGCGCCGTGTACGGTCATAACCCGCACTTCATCGCGCGCCATTTCCATATCGCGGCGCACTTCGGCGCGCGCCGCGCGCAGCCAGGCGATGAAGCCTTGCAGCGACGGCGTCTGCCGCGTCTCATAGTCGAGCGCGAGATTGAGAAATTCGTCGAGTGCGTCGTTGGCTTCCGGCCCGAGCCGCGCCAGGATCTTCTGCCGGCCGCGCGATGCGCCGAGCACATGCGAGAACAATCCGAACGGTGTCAGCTTGCGTGACGCCTCGGCCCATTCGCTCAAGGCCGTATCCGCGGCAGCGAACGTCATGTCGTCGGCCGCCTTGGCGCGCAGGCTGTCGCGCAGCGTGCCTTTGCGATTCCAGGCGAGGTCGAACAGTTGCTGCTCGGTCAGGCCGAACAGCGGGCTCTTCAGCACACTCGCGAGCGCCAGATCGTCGTGCGGCAGCAACAAAGCATCCGTCAGCGCCATCAGGTCCATCACGGCGATATGCTCGGTCAGTACCAAGCGGTCGGCGCCCGCGACCGGAATGCCCGCGGTCTTGAGCGCGCGGATGATGGCCTCGAACAGCGGGCCGCGCTGGCGAACCAGCACCAGCACGTCGCCAGGCTTGAGCCCCTGCGCCATCCAGCGTTTCACCTGGGCCGCGATCTTGCGCGCCAGCAGCACGCGGGGGCTTTCCTCGCTCTCGGTGTCGAACGGCGCGTCCCAGCCTTCCATGTCCTTGCGTTCGGCGGGCGCGATCAACGGCCAGAGTTCGACGAGGCCGGGCGCTGCGCCCGGTAAAGATTCATGCGGCGGAATGCCGGCAAGATCGGTGGTGATGCTGGCGAAGGTCTCAGGCGCTGCGAAGACACGGTCTACCGAGCCCAGCACGTTCTCGCCGGAGCGGAACGAGTGGTGGAAGCGCAGATAGCGCCAGCCCTGGTCCGGCGTGTTGAACTGCCGGTCGAACTCGCGGCGCATCTCGTCGAAGGCGCGGGGCGCCGCGCCCTGGAACGAAAAGATCGACTGCTTCTCGTCGCCGACCGCAAACACCGTGCGTTTCACATTGGGCCGCGCGCCGCCGGGCGTGAATTCCGAAACGATGGTGCGCACGATGCTCCATTGCTTCGGGCTGGTGTCCTGCGCTTCATCTATGAGGACGTGGTCGATACCGAGATCGAGCTTGTACAGTACCCAGGCGGCGGAAGCGGCGGAAAACAGCGCCAGCGTCTTGTCGATCAGGTCGTCATAGTCGAGCAGCGCGCGGCGTTCTTTTTCACGGGCGTAGCGCGTGATGACTTCGGCGGCGATGGTGATGAGCGCGCCGGTGCGGTCGCGCGCGGTCAAGGCGCGTTCACGCGCCAGCAGTTTGCAGACGCGGCCCTGCTCGGCCAATAGGCGGTCGAGCCAATCGGGATGCTTCTTGGCGATTGCGCCGGTGACGACGTTCTTGCGCGGCTCCAGCGTCGCCGTGCAGAATACCTTGAGATAGGCGTCGATGCGGTCGCGTCCGACTGTCTTGCGCGCGGTTTCCAACGCAGCGACATGTTTTTTGTCGTTGGCCGATCCGGAATCCAGAATTTCGATGAGCAGGGGCCATTCGGCAGCCGGGATCAGCGAATGCGAGAAGAACTCAGCCTCAAGGGACTCGCGGGTGTCGCCGGGTTCAAGCCCGAGCGTGGCCGTCAGTTCCGCAATCGCCTCTTCGACGCTTCCGGCGCGCGCGATCCAGGCTTCAATCTTGTCGCGCTCGCGGATCGCGTCGTCGATGACGTCCTTGAAGGTCTGGTCGGCGGCGACGACAATGGCGGTCGCCAGTGCCTTGCCGAGTGCGCTGCTGGAATCGCTGGCGGCTTCCAGCAATACGCCGAGCTTTAATTCATCAAGCAATTGCGAGGTGGTGGCCTCGTCGAGCACGGTGAAGCGCGCCGCGACATTGGCCTCGAACGGGAATTGATGCAGTAGCCGCGTGCAGAAGGCGTGAATGGTCTGCACCTTCAGGCCGCCCGGCGTTTCCAGCGCCGACGCGAACAGCCGCCGCGCCTGGATGCGCTGCGCAGGCGTGGCCGGCTTGCCGGTGCTCTGCTCGATCTTCCGGGTCAGCGCCTCGTTGTCGAGCGTGGTCCATTCTGCCAGCGTGCCGAACACGCGGTTCGCCATGTTGGCGGCCGCGGCCTTAGTGAAGGTGATGCACAGAATTTTCGCCGGATCGACGCCGCGCAGCAGTAGATTGATGACGCGCTGCGCCAGCACGTGGGTCTTGCCGGAGCCGGCATTGGCGGCGACGAAGGCCGACACGTCCGGGTCGGCGGCGTCGATCTGGACGCCGGTGACTTCTTTCGGGACGAGACGGGGCGTGGTCATTCGCCACCCTCCTCATCGCCGCCGCCGGACAGCGACCATTCCTTGACACGGGCGAGGTGGTCGTAGTCGCCGTAATGATTGGTCCACATCGGATGGACCAGCGACAGATAGGGCGTGTCCTTGTTCTCGAAGTCGGCCGCCAGCTTCTTGAGCTGGGTCAGGGCGTGGTCGGCTTGCGTGTCGGGCGTGCCCTCTTTGAATGTAATGGCGAGGTGCTTGCCGGGCGGCTCGCCGCCCTTCAGCGTGACGTAGGCGAGTTCCGATACGGAGCCGGGCAGAACGGTGCCGAATTTGCCGCTGCGCAGGATGGCGGCTTCCAGCGTCAGTTGCGGCGCGAGACCTGTGCGCACCTGCTTCTCGGTGCGCCCCGCGCCGGTCTTGTAGTCGATAATGACATAGCTGCCATCGTGTCGCTGTTCGATGCGGTCGGCGATGGCCGACAGCGTGAACTCGCGTTGGCCGATGGGGAATTTTACTTCGCCGCGAATTTCCGCGTGCAACGTCTTGATATCGAGGCGGCGCTCGCCGTCCCACTGTACGAACCAGCCGGTAATACGCTTGAAGCGCGGCCACCAGAACGCGCGCGCTTCCTCGTAATCGTTCAGCGGCGCGAAGCGGGTTTCGCCCAGCGTCAGCAATTCCTGCGAGGGATCTGCGGGAAGGGCGGCGGCGAAGTTGGACGTGAAGTCGCCGATGGCGCCGTGAATGACGGTGCCGCGGTCGCGCGCGCCCGGTGGCGTATCGACGGCGTCGAGCGGCGCCAGCCGGAGAATATATTTGGCGTAGATCGTATAAGGATCGCGCAGCCAGTCCTCGATCGCCGTTACCGACAGTTTGGATGGCCGCGCCTCGATCGGCGGCTTCGGCGCGGGACGTTCGGCGGCCTTGATTTGCGCCGGGTGATCGAGCGCGCGAGCGTAGTCGAGATAGCGTGTGCCGCGCGCCAGCACTTCCTTCCAGCGCTCCTTGCCGGCCAGCGCGGCGATGCGCTGCACGAAGCGCGAGGTCACCGTCGGCGCACCGCCGACTTTTGCTGCGCGCGACAGAATGATTTCTGGTGCGCCCAGCGCCTGCGCGAAGTCGTGCGCGGACAGGCCGATACGGCGTTCCGGCGGATCGAGGCCGAGGTCGCGGCGCATCGGACGCGACAGCCAAGGATCGCTGCGCGTTTCCGGCGGCCAGGTGGCCTCGTTGAGGCCGGCGAGCAGGACGCGGTCGATCGATTGCAGGCGCGCTTCGAGCGGGCCGAAGATGCGAATGTGGACGTCGCGCGCTTCCGGCCGCCGCACCACGCGGTCGCCGATGGCGATCTGGAACAGCTCAGGGTAGTCGTTTCTGTCGGCCGCCAGACTTGCCGCGGATGGACTCAAGACGAGCTTGTCCAGAGCGTCAAAAAGCGCGGTCCCATCGTTGTTGGCGAAGGCGGCACTGTCGTCTTTTGTAGATCGGCTGAGTTCGGCGATGACGTCGCGATGACGCTTTGCCAGGTCGCTCAGCTTGTGATCGCCTCGCGTCACGGTTTCAAGCGGAGCCAGCGCCGTCTTGAGCCGCGCGATCAGGTCCGCAGCGGTGTCGAGTTCCAGGCCGGTGATCGTCTTGCGCGGGTCGCTGTCATGCAGCTTCGATTGATTGGAGCGGAAGGTCGCGAGCGCCTGCGCAAGGCCTTCGCTGCCGCGGCGCGGCCGCGGACCGCGCAGCAGCGCGCGTTCCAGCGTGACGATGGCGGCGGTGTGGGTGCCCGCAACAGCGCCGAGGCGTAGCAGCGGATGCTTCAGCAAAGCCAGCAGCGTCACCGGTTCAAGGCCTTTGAGCGCGGCCTCGACCGCGAGGCGCGCGAATACGCCCGCCGGCGTGTCAGCCAGCGCGTCGCCGCCGGAATCGTCCACCATGACCTGCCAACGCGCCAAGGCGGCAACGACGCGGCGCGCCAGCGCGCGGTCGGGCGTGATCAGCGCGGCGGTCTTGTCCGGCGTCTCGGCGGCCTCGCGCAAGCAGACCGCGATCGCCAGCGCTTCTTCCTCGGCATTGGCCGCCTCGATCATGCCGACCGATTGCAGCGCATTGGCTGCGGCCGTGTCGAAGGATTCGGCATTGCGGCGCGCCAGCCAGTGCTCGGTGGTGGACGCGGGGCGCAGAGCCTCTGACACCAGCATTTCGCGGCCATGCGCGGCGGGCATGCTCAGCGGCTGCACCTCCGCGCGCGTCATGCCGATCCGCGTCAGCAGCGCCTGCATGGCGAATTGCGCATGACCGGCCGCGGGCATCTGGTCGTGCGCCTTGGCGTCCGCGCCGCCGGCGATCATTTCCCAAGATGCGTCGTCGAGATCGGTGTCGAGGCCGGGCAGCACCACGGCGCCGTGCGGCAGCATCGCGATGGTCGCGAGCAGTTTAGCGGTGGCCGGCATCGAGCCGGTGGAGCCGGCGGCGATGACCGGCGCGGTGCTCGTGGCGAGACGTTTCTGTTCGGCTTCTATCAATCGGTCACGGCGCGTGGCGGCCTCGATGGCATTGAGCTCGGCGAGCCGCGCCGGCCAGTATTCGCGCGCGATCTTGAGAAACCGCAGTGACAGTTGCCAGTAGACGTCGAGATCGTCCGGCACCAGGCCGTCGAGCTTCTTCCAGTCGACCTGGCGCGTCGTCATGTCGTCGATCAGACGGGCGAGATCGTCGGCAAGCCCAAGGGCTGCTTGCGGTGTGTTCGCGATCAGCGCCGCGCCTTGCGCGCCGCGCACTTCGGGCGTGTTCGCCCATTTCAGAATGAGTTCGGCGAGGATCAAGCGCCGTTCCAGCGGCTCAAGGGCAGCGGGGAGCGTCAGCGCGGCTTCGGCCAATTCACCGGTCGCGACCTGCGCGAACACGATCTCGTCTTCGTCGATGTCGCCGATGGGGACGATGCGCGGCAGGATCGCGGCGTCGCCGTCCATCCGTTCCAGGAACATTTCGCGTGCGAGACGGCAGGCGCGCCGCGTCGGCAGATAAAGCGTGGCGCGGGCCAGTTCGAGCGGATCGCTCGAGGCGGGAAAGCCTTTGACGAGCGTGCCCGCGCGCAGGGCGTCGATCAGCACCGCCAAAAACGGCGCCGAGGCGGGAATGTTGAAAACGTTGGGTGTCGCGGCCGGCATAGACCGCGAATCTATACACGGTTTGGCGGAGCGCTACTGCGCGCTGGCCTTGATCGCGGCTTCGGCGGTGCCGATCGATTCGGGCGTGCCGACGTGCATCCACAGGCCTTCGAGGCGCAGGCCAGACAGGCGGCCAGCTTCGGCGGCGCGCATGAACAGGGTGGTCAGCGAGAATTTGCCTTGCGGCGCGTCGGCAAACAGCGCGGGGGAGAAGATCGCGGCGCCGGCATAGACGAAGGGCGCCACCTCGCGCTCGGGACGGCGGCGCAGGCGGCCGTCCGAGGCCATGTTGAAGTCGCCCCGGCCGTCATAGCCGATGCTGCCGGCGATCGGCGCCAGCAGCAGCAAAGCGTCCATGGTGGCGGGGTCGAAGGTCTCGGCCAGGCGCGTGAGGTTGGGCTTCACGCCGTCGATCCAGACGGTGTCGGCGTTGAGATGGAAAAACGGCGCGTCGCCGAGTTCGGGCAAGGCATTCACCACGCCGCCGCCGGTGTCGAGCAGTACGCCGCGCTCGTCGGAGATCGTGATCTGCGGCCGCGTGCGGCCTTCGACGTGGGCGATGATCTGCTCGGCGAAGTGATGGACGTTGACGATTGCATGCTCGACGCCGGCTTCTGCGAGGCGGTCGAGCACATGATCGAGCAGCGGCTTGCCGGCGACCTTCACCAGCGGCTTCGGCATGGTGTCGGTGAGCGGACGCATGCGCGTGCCGAGGCCCGCGGCCAGCACCATGGCGCGGCGCGGGGTGTTCGGTGTCGTCATTTCAGGGCTTTCAACGGCGGGACGTGGAGTTTGTACCAACTTTGCAGCGGCGCCAGCGCCGGATGCGCCAAAGAGCGCTGCAGATAGCCCCATACGCGCGGCAGATGACGTAAATATTGCGGCTTGCCGTCGCGTTTCTCCAGCCGCGCAAAGATGCCAAGGATCTTGGAGGCGCGCTGTGCGGCCAGCGTCGCATAGGCGCGCACGAAGGCCGGGGCGTCGAAGCCGGGTTCGGCCTTCAGCCGCGCGCGCGTGTAGCGCGACAACAGCGATATTTCGACCATCTCCGGCACATCGACGCGGGCGTCCTGCAGCAGCGAAGCGACGTCGTAGGCCGGCGAGCCCATCACGGCATCCTGGAAATCCAGCAAGCCGATGCGGCCGGTGCCCTGACGTTCCGGAAGCCACATCAGGTTGGGCGAATGATAATCGCGCATCACCCAGGTCGCCGGCGCCTGGATCACCGGCATCAGCGCGTCGCGCCACAGTGACAGGAAAACGTCGCGTTTGTTGTCGGAGATTTTGGTGTCGAGTTTGGGCAGATACCAATCGAGCAGCAATTCGGCTTCGATCAGCAGCGCCTCGAGATCGTATTTCGGCAGCCGGTATTCGACGGCGGGTTCGACAGGCAATATGTCGGGCACGCGGTTGCGATGCAGTGCCGCCAGAACATCGACCGCGGTTTCGTAACGCTCTTCGATCGGTGCCGGCGGATCGCCGGCCACCACGACCTCGCGGCCGAAATCCTCGATCAGCAGCAACCCGGCCTCGCGGTCGCTGGCGAAAATCGCCGGCGCGGAAAAGCCCAGTTCGCGCAACGCCAGCGTCATGGCGATGAACGGCGTCACGTCCTCGGCGAGATGGGCGATGGCGCTGTATGGCTTGCCGTCGCGCACCACCGGTCCGTCGGGGCGGCGCGGTGAGTTCATCAGGATGTAGGTGGCGCCGTCCGCCGTCAGGCGTTCGTAGGCGCGGGTCGATGCGTCGCCCTGCATGTGCCGGCGTTCGGCCAGCGCAAAACCGGCGCGCGCCAGGAAACGGCGGATCGTGGCGATGCGTTCGGCCCTGGCGGCGAAGTTGCCGTAGCCGGTAATGCGGACGTTGCGGAAGGTCTCACCTTGCGGCGGCGACAGCGTCAGTGCGACGTCGAGCCGGTTCGCCGGCAGAAATCCGGCGGCGCGGTCGGGCCATTCCAGCAGCGTTACGGCATTTTCGGAAGCGTCCTCGAAACCGAGTTCGGCAAGTTCGCCCGGCCCCGACAGCCGGTACAGGTCGGCATGCAGCAGGTTGAAGCGCGGCAGTTCGTAGGTCTGCATGATGGTGAAGGTCGGGCTCGGCACCTCGATCCGCTCGTCGCCGGCGAAATGGCGGATCAGCGCGCGCGCGACGGTGGCCTTGCCGGCGCCGAGAACGCCCGACAGCGTAATCAGGTCGCCGGTCTCGATGGTGGCGGCGATGTCGGTCATCAGCCGGCGGGTGGCCTGCTCGTCCTCAAGCGCGACCGTGAAGCTGAAACCGTCGGAAGACGTGGGAAACATCGAATCATCCGCGTGAAGGCCCCAACGTTATAAACGTCGCGGACGGCGGGAAGAAGCTTCGCGCTAATGGCGGGGTCCAGGCGGGCGGCCGTTTTTGCGCAGGAATTCCTGGCCAGTGGCGGTGACGACGATGCGCATGACCTGGCCCGGCACCGGCTCGCGCTTGACCAGGCCGCGATCCACCGCATCCTCCCAAACCGTGAGCCTCGGACATGAAGTCCGCCAGGCGTCGATGACGGCCGCATAGGGCCGCGGCTCCTTGGCGACCCATTCGACGAGGTCGAGCACGAGCGGATCGAGCGGGTGGGTCATTCGAAACCCCCTTGGGCGCGGCGGATAGCCGAAACAATAAGCAGAATAATCCAAGGCCCGGTTAACCGAAACCGGCGTGTTATAGGCGAAAAGTCCTGAATTGCGAAGCAGCCGCGGTTAAGGGAGATGACGGGTTCCAAGCTGTTTACATGTCGGACAAAAGCGTTACCGAAGATTAAGCACGTATGCGCTTTAGCGGACATACTCACTTTTCAATTACCAGTGGCCGCTAGATTTCCCAGGTTCAACTTGGATACCGGGGAATGTACGCGTTCCAAAAAGCCCTCTCGATTTTGTATCGTGGCACGGCGATGTCTTTCTTCCGCCGCGCCCGGAATCTACGATCCGAACAACAGCAGGCCGAGCGCTACAACACCGACCCGGCGGCGCGGCTGTCGATGGTGTTCGACAATATTCCGCAGGGAATATTGATGTTCGATTCCAGCAAACACCTCGTGGTCTGCAACGATTATTATCTGCGGATGTACAGTCTGTCCGCCGACATCGTGAAGCCGGGCGCGTCGCTGCTGGAGATTTTCAAACACCGCGTCGAGCGTGGCAATCTCAAGGGCGATGCCGAGGAATACTATGCCGACACGCTCGAACGTTTCGAGAAACACGAGGTCGTGCGCCGGATCGTCCAGACCGAGGACGGCCGTGAGATCGCCATCACCGATTATCCGGTGGCCGACGGCGGCTGGGTCGCGACCCACGAGGACCGCACCGAATTGCGCCGCCGCGACGAATCGTTTCGGCTGCTGTTCGAGAACAACCCGGTGGCGATGTGGCTGTTCGACCGTGAGACGCTCCGTTATATCGCGGTCAACGACGCCGCACTGGCGTGTTACGGCTACAGTCGCGAGCAATTCCTGTCGATGCGGGTGACCGATACGCGTTCCGACGACCCCGTGAGCGCGGAAGCGGCCATACGCGCCCTGCCAGACATTCAGAACAATCAGAATGTCTGGATGCACAAGCGGGCCGACGGCACGATCTTTCCCGTCTCGATTTGCTCAAGAAACATGAATTACGAGCGGCGGCAGGTGCGCCTGGCCGCGATCTATGATGTCAGCGCGCAAAAGCAGGCCGAAAACGATCTGCGCCGGACCAAGAAATTTCTCGACGTCGTGATCGAAAATGTTCCGCTGCCGGTCGTCGTGAAATCCGCGGCGGATGGCCGGTTCCAGTTGATCAACAAGGCGGCCGAGGATCTGCACGGCTATCGCCGCGAGGAGACGGTCGGCAAGACGCTGTTCGACATATTTTCAAGAGAACGTGCGGAGCGGATCGCTGCGCAAGACGTCGAGTGTTTGCGGAACGAAAGCCGGGTTTCAGTTCAGGAGCACTCGGTATCGACCCATCGCGGTGACAAGCTTATCAGCACCAGGAAAGTGGTGATTCCCGGCGACGATGGTACGCCCGAATATATCCTGACGATGATCGACGATATCACCGAGCGCCGCCGTACGGAGCAGCGCATTTCCCACATGGCGCTCAGCGACTCTTTGACAGACCTGCCGAACCGGTCCGCGTTCAACGAACGGCTGTCCTCCACGCTGAAAGCGGCGGCAAAGTCCGGTGAAACCTTTGCGATCCTGTGTCTGGATCTCGACGGCTTCAAGGGCATCAACGACATTTACGGCCACAGCGTCGGCGACACGCTGCTGTGCCAGATCGCTGGCCGGCTGCGGTCCGTTGCCGACGGCTGCTTCATCGCGCGCCTCGGTGGCGACGAATTCACGATGATCGCCAAGAACAAAAGCAGGGAAGAACTGGAGCAATTGACGGGCCGCCTTCGCGCCGCCTTCGTCAAAGACTTCGACGTCGGCGACCATCGGCTGCCGCAGACATTGAGCATCGGCGTGGCGGTCTATCCGGCCGATGGCGGCGACACCAAGACTCTGCTGATCAACGCCGACGCCGCGCTGTATCGCGCCAAGGCCGAAGGCCCCGGCTCGGTGGCCTTCTACAAGACCGAGATGACGACGCGGCTGCGCGAGCGTGCGGCGCTCCAGGCCGATTTGAAATCCGCCATCGAGCGCGACGAACTGCGTCTGCATTATCAGCCGCAATTGAAGATCACGGGCGAGATCAAAGGTTTCGAGGCGCTGGCGCGCTGGTATTGCCCGAAGCGCGGCACCGTGCCGCCGTCCGAATTTATCCCGCTTGCCGAGGAAAGCAGCCTGATCCTGCTGCTGGGCGAATGGGTGTTGCGCCAGGCGTGCCGCGAAGCGGCGTCCTGGAAAAAGCCGCTGAGCATTGCGATCAACGTGTCGCCCGTGCAATTCCGTTATGGCGATCTGCCGCGGCTGGTTCATTCCATCCTGCTTGAGACAGGACTGCCGGCGAACCGACTCGAACTTGAAATCACCGAAGGCGTTCTGATCGACGATTTCTCGCGCGCGGTTTCCATCCTGCGGCGGATCAAGGCGCTGGGCGTGCGTATCGCGCTCGACGATTTCGGCAAAGGTTATTCGTCTCTGTCGTACCTGCGGGCCTTCCCGTTCGACAAGATCAAGATCGACCGCTCGTTCGTCACCGATCTCGTCAGCAATCATCAGTCGGTTGCGATCATTCACGCCGTGATTGGGCTTGGGCGCAGCCTCAATATCCCGATTCTCGCCGAAGGTGTCGAAACCAAAGCGCAGCTCGACATTCTCGAAGAAGAAGGCTGCAACGAAATCCAAGGCTATCTCACGGGCAAGCCGCTCGACATCGCGGATTACGCCGACGCTGTCGGCCGTACGCCGGTTGCGCACATCGCGAAAGCGAGCTGACAGGTTTCACTGCCATCGTCACGCCACGGTTTCACCGCGTCAGAACCGCGGTTCCCGGGCTTTTATCACATCATCGCCATCGTTCGGAGACGCACGGCGCTCATGCGCGTGCAGTGCGGAACGCATCGCCGCCACCTGTGTTGGCAGCATACGGGCGCGGGCTAGCATATCTCAGGAGACAACAATGATGCGTAAAATACTTCCCCTTCTCGCACTGGCCGCTGCGGCGGCTGTGGCAACACCAGCGCTTGCCGAGCCCGATTCCGTGAACCCGAACTACGGCGGCTACACTTACGCCGCGCCGGTCGTGGCGGGCGCGGCGGTCGGCACGCTTGCCGGCATCGGCGCTTATCAAGGCTGGTATGGCAGCAGCGCCTTTGCGACCGCCGCGGGCGTCAGCGCAGGGACCGCGGCTGTCGTCGGTGGCGTTGCCGGTGTCGGCGCAGTGGCACTGCTCGAAGGCGTCACGGCGCACTGCCACGGCTTCGGCGTTCTCTGGACCCCGCGCACCGAATGTGTGGACGGTCAGTGGGTCGGCGACCAGCCGATCGTTCATCGCCGCCACGCGTCGCGTTGATCGTAACGCCGGCTGAATGCAAAACCTCCGCGGTTCGCCGCGGAGGTTTTTTATTGCGCATGATCCGAGAAGGGGCAACCGGCTTTCAGGCGGCGGATTGCTTGGTGAGCGGCTGAGTGGCCTGCGCGACGGGGAATACGCATGTCACCGTGGTGCCCTGACCGGGCGTCGAGTCGATTGTCACCGTGCCGCCGTGCAGTTCGACGAACGAGCGGACCAGCGACAGGCCAAGCCCGGTGCCGCGATGGTCGGAGCCGTTGGAGTCGGTCTCGAACCAGTCGAACACTTTGTCCTTCTGCTCGGGAGGAATGCCGGGACCACGGTCGGTGACCGTAAACACCACTGCATCGGGACGGCGCTCCGCCTTCAGCGTCACGATGCCGCCCGGCGGCGAGAAGCCGACCGCGTTGGACAAGAGGTTGAACAAAATCTGCCGCAGCCGGCGTTCGTCGGCGGTGAAGCTGCCGATGTTGGCCGCGGCGCTGATGTCGAGCTTCAGGTGATCCTTCACCAGCCGGTCCAGCAGGCCTTCCGCCGCGGCTTCCATGCTGGCGCGGATGTCGACGTCGCCCAGCGTCAAAGACATGGCACCGGCGTCGATGGTAGCGAGATCGAGGATGTTGTTGATCAGCGCCAGCAGCGCATTCGTCGAGTTGGTGATGTAGCCGAGATATTCGCGCTGCTTTTCCGTGAGCGGGCCGAAGGCGGGGTCGCCGAGGAAATGCGCGAAACCGATGATGTTGGTAAGCGGCGAGCGCAGCTCATACGAGACGTGATGGACGAAATCGATTTTGATACCGTCCGCGGCGACCAGCGCTTCGTTGCGCTCGCGCAGCGCGCGCTCGACATTGACGGTGTCCGAGACGTCCTGGAACGTCACCAGCGTGGCACCATCCGGCAGCGGCATCGTGGTCAGGTCGATCATGACGCCGTCGCGGCGTTCGATCCGCGCCACCATCGGTTCGCGGCCGTCGATCGCGGTGATGGCGCCGCGCAAGTTGCGCCAGACGGCATTGTCGTCGTGCAGCGCCTGGCACCAGGCGGCGACCGCCTCGATATGCGGATGGGCGTCGAGCGCCTCGGGCGCCAGCTTCCACATGCGCTGGAATGCCTGATTGTGCAGCCGCACGCGGCCGTCGCTGCCGAACACGGCGACGGCTTCCGCCAGGTGATCGAGAGTCTCGCTCTGCACCTTGATCAGCGCATCGTAACGGCGATGCATCGCCAGCCGCTCGGTGACGTCGTCGTAGAGATAGGTGACGCCGCCTTCGGGATTGGGCGTGGTGACGACGCGCAGCGTGCGGCCGTCGGGCAGGTGCCACATATGCTCTTTCGGCTCGACCGCGCGATAGGCTTCGTACAGCGCCAGCTTCCATTCGCGGAAATTGGTTTCCTCGGGCAGCTTGCGGGCGGTACGCAGCGCGTCGAGCACGGTGCCGTCGGTCGGCGTGTTGTCGAGCAAGCCCGGCGCGAGGTCGAACAGCGAGCGGAAGGCGCTGTTGTAGAAAATCAGCTTGCGGTCGACGTTGAAGATCGAGACGCCGGTGGCGAGCTGATCGAGCACGCGGCGGTGCGCCTCGACCATGCGCGCGAGTTCGGTGCGCATGGTCTCGACTTCGGTGCGGTCGATCGCCATGCCGGCGGAGCCTGCGCCGCTCGCCGCGTCGACGACGTCGAAGATGCGGCGAGCGCCGGCGACGATGGCGGGCAGCCGCCCGGAATAGGGTTCGTTGATGCTGCGTGCGCGGGTCAGTTCGTGGCGCGCGCCGCGATCCAGCAGTTCCAGCTCGCGTTCGACCGCGTCGGTTGCATCGTTGGCTTCGACGGCGCGCGCGTAGGCGCGATTCACGAACACCAGCTTGCCGGCCGCATCGCGCGCCCAGACCGGCGCCGGCAGCGAATCGAGCAGGCCCTTCAACGTCTCGACGTCGCTCGCCAGTCCGTCGTGGCGCGCCGCCAGGTCGATCAATTCGCGTTCGATGCCGCTGACGTCGCGCAACCGCAGCACGGCGCGGCCGCCGACGGCGCGGCCCTCGGCTTCGATCGGCCGTCCCGCCGTGGTGGTGAGCGTCATCACGAAACCGCGGCCCTCGGCCCGCAGCGTCTCGACCGCGTGTTCCATGCGTTGCGCCGCCGCCGGTTCGAGCCAGGTGCCGAACGCGAGCACGCGCTCGGGCGCATCGCCGGCGACGATCAGACTGCTGTCGCCAAGAATATCCACGGCATCGGTTGCAGCCGCCCAGGCGACCAGCACTTGCGGTTCGGATAGCAACAACGTCGTGAGGCGGTCCACCTCGGCCTGTAATTCCATCGCCTTGTCGCGTGAGCCGGCCTGTGCGCGGTCGGTCGCCTTGCGTGCACGCAACAATGCGATGGTGGCGAGCACCGCGAAGATCACGAGGCCGAGCGTTAACGTGAGGGTTGCGATTTGCGGCTGGCTGAGCGCCGCGCCGGTGCTGTCGATTGTGTCGACGATGCTGCTGCCAGCGTCCGCATGCGCCGGCGTCGCCGCCGTCCAGCAAAAATTTGTGAGGAGGAAGGCGACCGGCAGACCGCCCCGCTTCGGACGAGAACGCAGCCTCTCGTTCGCCGCCCGGATTGTCTCCGGCATTCAGGCTTGCCCCAGGGATTAGGAGACGGTGTCCGCCACGCCGTCCACGAATCGCACGACTTTACTCTCAACGGGAATCGCGCCGAAAGAGTCCAGATCGTGAACGTACTATCGAGGGTGAAGCTTGTTTCAGGCCGTGGGCCTGCGGCGGCTATTTAAGGCCTTCGGCCTGTCTGGCGACGTCTTCGACGGTAATCCGGCCGAGCGCGGCGGAGAACGTCCGCTCGGCTTCGGCCAGCGCCGGCCGCACCACGTCCATCACCAGCGCGGACAAAGGCAGTGGCGGCTCGTCGGCTTCTTCGGCGCTGCTCGCGGCGCGCAGAATGTCCTCGGCGGTGATGGCCTTGCGATCCCGCGCGAGTTCGGAGCCGCCATGCGGACCGCGCACACCCTTCAGGATGCCCTCGCGTACCAAAGCTTGCAGGACCGGCTCACGATGACGCGGCGGCAGCTTGTGACGGGCGGCCAACGCTTTGGCTGATACCGGGCGTCCATTGGCGTGGATCGCGACGTCGATAACGGCGGCAATGGCAAGGATGCCCTTGCGAGACACCAGCGGCATGATTTGGCACCACTTGCAACTAATTGCAGTGGTAATAGGCTACAGTCAGTCAGCCGTCCAGCACCAAACAGAGAGCTTGTCGTTTCAACCGCCGGTCGAGCCGAATCCGCCGTCGCCACGGCGTGTTTCGTCGAGTGAGGCGACCTCGGACAATGGAACTCGCGCGACGGCTGCAACCACCAACTGGGCAATTCGCATCCCGCGCGTGATGGTGACTGATTCGCTGCCCAGATTCACAAGCAGGACCTGGAGTTCGCCGCGATAGTCGGCGTCGATCGTACCCGGCGCATTGAGCACCGTGAGGCCATGGCGCATGGCCAGACCCGAGCGTGGCCGCACCTGGCCTTCGGTGCCTTCGGGAAGCGCGATGGCGAGGCCGGTCGGCACCAAAGCGCGCATGCCCGGCGCGATGACGAGCGGCTGATCGGCCGGCACCGCCGCCATTAGATCGAGCCCCGCGGCCAGCGCGCTTTGATAGGAGGGCAGCGGCAAATCCTGGCCGTGTGCCAGCCGCATGACGCGGACGCCGTTGGTCATTGCGCAGTCTCCAACCGTTCTCGAATTGCGTCCTCAAATCCGTCGAGGCTCGCGAAGCTTGTTATCGCGCCGCGCTCCGCCCGGACCCGTTGGCTCGCACCTCAGGATGACGGAGTAAAGATGGCCCGGTCATTTATCCGCGATTTCCGCCGCAATGCGCGCGACCAGCATCGCGGCGACGTCCTGTTTGCTCTGCGGCGGCCAGGGCTCGATGCCTTCGGCCGTGACGAGCTGGATCGTGTTGCTGTCGCCGCCCATGATTCCGGTCTGCGGCGAAACGTCATTGGCGAGAATCCAGTCGCAGCCTTTGCGCGCGAGCTTGTCTTTGGCATTGGCGGCGACGTTCTCCGTCTCCGCGGCAAAGCCGATCACCAGCTTCGGCCTTTTCGATTTGCGATGTGAGATGGTCGACAGGATGTCGGGGTTCTCCGTCAGCAAGAGATCGGGTGTTGCCTGGCCGGCCTTCTTCTTGATTTTCTGCTCGCCGGCATTGGCGACGCGCCAGTCCGCGACGGCCGCGGCGAAGATTGCGATATCGACCGGCAGCGTGCGCTCGACCGCTTCCAGCATCTCGCGCGCGGTCTCGACTTTGATCAATTTTATGCCCGTGGGATCGGGCAAATTCACCGGTCCGCTGATCAGCGTCACATCGGCGCCGGCAGCCGCCGCAGCCATTGCGATCGCGTTGCCCTGCTTGCCGGACGAGCGGTTGGCGATGTAGCGCACTGGGTCGATCGGCTCGTGGGTGGGGCCGGACGTGATCAACATGCGTTTACCGGCGAGCGGCTTGTCGGCGCTCGCAGCGAGAAGTTTCTCCGCCGCCGCCGCGATCTCCAGCGGTTCCGCCATGCGGCCGGTACCGCGCTCGCCGGATTCCGCCTTCTCGCCTTCGTTGGGGCCGATGGTGAGGACGCCGTCGGCGGCAAGCTGCGCAAGATTGCGCTGCGTCGCTTTGTTGAACCACATCAGCGGATTCATCGCCGGCGCCAGAAGAATCTTCGCGTGCGTCGCCAGCAGCGCGGCGGTGGCGAGATCATTGGCGTGGCCGTTCGCCATCTTCGCCATCAGATCGGCGGTCGCGGGCGCGACGACGACGAGATCGGTCTCGCGCGCGAGACGGATATGACCGACGTCGAACTCGCCGGCGGGATCGAACAGATCGGTAAACACCTTTTCGCCGGCCAGCGCGCCGGCCGCGAGCGGCGTGACAAAATGTTCGGCGGCCTTGGTCAGGACGCAACGCACGGCGATGCCGCGTTCCTTCAAGCGCCGGATCAGGTCGAGCGATTTGTAGGCGGCGATGCCGCCGCCGATGATCAGCAGCACGCGCTTGGTGTCCGGCGCCGCGGCCGCGCGGCCTGCGGATTTCGGCGCCGGCGGCTCGAACGGTCCCGGCACGTCGGTTCCGCTCTCGTCCGCCGCGGCACGCAGGATGGTGCGCACTTCGTCTTCAACCGAGCGCCCTGAGCGCGCGGCCCGAAGCCGCAGCAGCTTCTTCAACCGGTCATCAAGCTGCCGTATCGTGAGAGACGCCATAGTAAAATCCTCTATGTCTTGAATAAGTTAAGCCAATACTGATTGCAATGCAATCAACGCACTCAATCGGCCCTGAGATTCCGTTTTACGGCCGGCTTGACGAGCGTCGCCATGCTCTGTATTTAACCAATGAGTTATTTAACTGATTGGTTCATAACGATGCAAGCGGACCGCCTCAGCGCCACGTTTTCCGCTCTCGCCGATCCGACGAGGCGCGCCATTCTGGCGCGCCTCGCACGCGGCGAAACCTCGGTGTCGGAATTGGCCGGGCCGTTCAAGATGAGCATGCCCGCGGTCTCCAAGCATCTCAAAGTGCTGGAGCATGCCGGTCTGATCACGCGCAGCCGCGCGGCGCAGACGCGGCCCTGCAAGATCGAAGCGGCCGCGCTGAAGGAGGCCGACGATTGGCTGGAAGAATACCGCCGGCTCTGGGAGCAGCGGCTCGACCGTCTCGAGGACTACCTGAAAGCCATTCAGGCCAATCCCGCGCAACAGGCGGCCGAATCCAAACCCAAAGCAAAGGAGAGGCGCCGTGGCCGAACGCAATAGCGTTACGGCCAACAGGCACGGGCCGCTAACAAAAATCTGAATTTGTACGGAGGATGCAATGCAGGCTGCGCCATCAAAAGACTTTGTCATCTCGCGCGTGCTCGATGCACCGCGCGATCTGGTCTGGAAGTGTTTCACCGATCCCGCGCATATGCAGGCGTGGTGGGGACCTACCGGCGTCAACGTCGTCAAGTCGGAGATGGATCTGCGCGTCGGCGGCACCTATCTTTACGGCATGCAGACGCCGGACGGCGCTGTGATGTGGGGCCGGCAGGTCTTTCGCGAAATCACGCCACCGGAACGGCTGGTTCTCATCAACTCCTTCTCCAACGAAGCCGGCGGACTGTCGCGTCATCCGATGTCGCCGACCTGGCCAATCGAAATCTACTCGATCTTTACTTTCGACGAGATGCCGGACGGCAAGACCAGGTTCACTGTGACCTGGCGGCCGTACAATCCGACGGATGAAGAGCGCGCCACCTTCGACGCAGGTCACGCCAGCATGACTGGCGGCTGGAGCGGCACCATCGATAAACTCGAAACCTATCTCGCGAAAGCGAAAGGGTAGGTCATGGCAATCGTCAAACAGAAGATCGTTCCCTGCCTATGGTTCGACACCAGGGCCGAAGAGGCGGCAAACTTCTACGTCGGCATCTTCAAGAATTCCCGCATCGGCAGCGTCAGCCGCTTTCCCTACGCCGGCAAGGAAATCCACGGCAAGGACGCGGGCTCGGCGATGGTTGTCGAGTTCGAGATCGAGGGCCAAACCTTCACAGCGTTGAACGGCGGCCCGCAATTCACCTTCGACGAGGCGGTTTCGTTTCAGGTGATGTGTGAGTCGCAGGAAGAGATCGACCATTACTGGAGCAAGCTCACCGCCGATGGCGGCACTGAAGGACAGTGCGGTTGGCTCAAGGACAAGTTCAAACTGTCCTGGCAGATCGTGCCCAGCATCGTGCCGAAGCTGATGACCGGCGGCCCCGACAAGGCGGCGCGTGTGATGAACGCCTTCATGAAGATGAAAAAGCTCGACATCGCAACGCTGCAACATGCCGCCGAGGGGCAATGACATGACAAAAACGGAATCATTTGGCGAAGGCACGGTCGAGATCGTCCGTGTGTTCGACGCGCCGCGCGCTTTGGTGTGGCAGGCCTGGACCGATCCCAAGATGATGGCGCAGTGGTTCGGGCCGCGCGGCTTTACCAGCTCGGTGCCGGAGTTGGACGTCCGCGTCGGCGGTGCCCTGCGCATCGTCATGCACGGGCCTGACGGCAATGACTATCCGATGAAGGGCGTGTTTACCGAGGTGGTTGCGCCCGAGCGGTTGGTGTTCAGCAACATCGCGCTCGACAATGACGGCAATCATCTGCTCGAGGGCAAAACCAGCGTCTCGCTCACCGAGCACGGCGGCAAGACGACGGTGACCTTGAAGTCACACGCCGTGGGCCTGGTCCCGGCCGCGCCGCAGATGCTGGCTGGCATGAACGCGGGCTGGACCCAGAGTATCGACAAGATGGGAGAGTTGGTGGCGCGCTCGAAGTAGCGGTTACACCAACATCCACGCGATCGTGGCGAGCAACGCCGCAATGGCCCACAGCGCGGCGGCGGTCCAGCGGTTGCGCCGCGCCTCGGCCTTGCCGATCGCCGCCACCGTTTCTGGCGCCAGCACCAGGCCGTTGCGGGTAATGTCGTCGAACTGGTCGATCAAGATGCCGGCGCGGCTGAGCAACGACGGCACCTGTGCGGCGAAACGGCCGAGTTCGCCGGCGCCCTGCGCCACGTCTTCCAGCTTGCCGATGGGGCCGAGATTGCGCTCGATCCATTCGCGCACCACGGGATCGGCTACCGCCCACATATCGAGCTTGGGATCGAGCGTTCGGGCGACGCCTTCAACCACGACCATGGTCTTCTGCAGCAGCAGCAGTTCCGGCCGCGTGCGCATGTCGAACAGGCCGGTCACTTCAAAGAGAAGCATCAGCAGCTTCGCCATCGAGATGTCTTCGGCGGTGCGATTGTGAATCGGCTCGCCGATGGCGCGGATCGCCTGCGCGAAAGCCTCGACCGAATGGTGCCGCGGCACGTCTCCGGCATCGAACTGCACCTGCGCCGTGCGCTGATAATCGCGGGTGATGAAGCCGAACAGAATTTCCGCCAGAAAGCGGCGTTCCTTGGGGCCAAGCCGGCCCATGATACCGAAATCCACGGCGACGAGGCGGCCTTCGGTGTCGACGAACAAATTACCCGGATGCATGTCGGCGTGAAAGAAGCCGTCGCGCAGCGCGTGGCGCAGGAAGCTCTGGATCACCTTGTGGCCGAGTGCCGGCAGGTCGTAGCCTTGGACTTCGAGGGCGGCGCGGTCGTTGAGCGGCGTGCCGTCGATCCACTCCATCGTCAGCACTTCGCGTGCGGTGCGGTCCCAGTCGACGGTGGGGACGCGGAAGCCCTCGTCTTTGACGGTATTTTCGGCCATTTCGGACAAAGCGGCGGCTTCGAGCCGAAAATCCATCTCCATCGCTACCGAGCGCGCCAGCGTCACGACCGCTTCGACCGGCCGCAGCCGTTGCGCTTCGAGCGAGAAGTCCTCGGCCTTGCGCGCGGCGAACAGGAAGGCGTCGAGATCGACCTTGAACCGGTGGGCGACATTGGGGCGGATGATCTTCACCGCGACAGGCTTGCGGCCGTCGGGCGTATCGACTTCGGCCTTGTGAACCTGCGCGATCGAGGCCGCCGCGACCGCCGGACCGAAACTGGCGTAGATCGTGTCGAGCGGCTTGTCCAAAGCGCCGACAACGACTGCTTCGGCCTGCGCCTGCGGGAACGGCGCCATCTTGTCCTGCAGGCTTTCCAGATCATGCGAGATGGCGGTGCCGACCACGTCGGGCCGCGTCGCCATGAACTGACCGAGCTTGACGTAAGTCGGGCCGAGTTTGGTCAGCGCGGCGGCGAGCCGGCTGGAGCCATCCTTGGCTGTCGGGCGCTCGATCAGCCGCGCCAAAGCAATGGCTGTCTTCGCGGGCAACGGCAACGGCCGCGTATCGACCAGCGCGAACACACCCTCGCGCGCGAACACAAAGCCGGCGCGCGTCAGACGGACGAGGTGGGACAGAGAAGAGATCACAGCTTCCAGCCTGAATGCAGCGCCACCACGCCGCCGGTCATGGACGTGAACGAAACGCGGCGGAAGCCGGCGGTCTCGATCATTGCCGCGAAGGCTTTCGGCTTCGGGAATTTGCGGATCGACTCGACCAGGTACTGGTAGGCCTCGCGGTCGCCGGTGACGCGCTCGCCGATGCGCGGGATCACCTGGTACGAATACAGGTCGTAGATTTTGTCGAGGCCGGGCACGTCGACCGACGAGAATTCGAGGCAGAGGAATCGTCCGCCGATGCGCAGCACGCGAAAAGCTTCGCTCAGCGCGCGCTCGATGCGCGGCACATTGCGGATGCCGAAGGCGATGGTGACGCAATCGAAGCTGCGGTCGGGGTAGGGCAGCTCTTCCGCGTTGCCTTGCTCGAAGGTGACCATGCCGTCGAGCCCGCGCTGTTCGGCGCGTTCGCGGCCAACCGCCAGCATCTCGGCGTTGATGTCGCAGACGGTGACGCGCGTGCCCATGCCGCCCGCTTCGACCACGCGGAAGGCAACGTCGCCGGTGCCGCCCGCCAAATCCAGCAGCGCGAACGCCTTGTCCGACATTTCGCCAAGACGGCCGGGACGGCCTTTTGGTGGCGGATTGACCGCCGTCACCAGCGCGTCTTTCCACGGACGGTGTAGTCCGGCCGACATCAGATCGTTCATCAGGTCGTAGCGCTTGGCGACAGAGTGGAACACCTCGTCCACCATGCCCTGCTTGTCCGACAGAGGGACGGTTTTCTCGCCAAAATGAGTGTCTTCTCGCGCAGCCATAGACCAATAATCCTTTGTCGGCAGGACCATAGCGCGCGGGTGCGCGGGGCGCTATGTGTCGTTAAGAAAGCGGTTAACCATGCCCGAGCTGCCCGAAGTCGAAACCGTTCGCCGCGGCCTGGCCCCCGCCATGGAAGGCGTACGGGTGGACAAGGTCGAGGTGCGCCACCGCGGCCTGCGCTGGCCGATCGCCAAGGATTTCGAAAAGCGGATTAACGGCCAGACCGTCACCAGCGTCGGCCGTCGGGCGAAATATCTGATCGTCGATCTGTCGTCGGGCGACGTGCTCGTCATGCATCTCGGCATGTCGGGTTCGTTCCGCGTCAATGATGGCAAGATCGCCAAATATCATCACGAGAAATCCAAGAGCGAGACGCACGACCATGTCGTGTTTCATATGTCCAACGGCGCGACGGTGACGTTCAACGATCCGCGCCGTTTCGGTTCGATGAAGCTTGTGACGCGCGCGAAGATTGACGAAGAGCCGTTGCTCAGTGGCATCGGTCCGGAGCCGCTTGGCAATCAATTCGACGCTGCGATGCTGGCCGCGGCCTGCGCCGGCAAAAAGACGTCGCTCAAAGCCGCGCTGCTCGATCAGCGTGTCGTGGCGGGGCTCGGCAATATCTACGTCTGCGAAGCGCTGTTCCGCGCGCGGCTGTCGCCGAAGCGTCAGGCGTCCACGATCGCGGACCGCAAGGGGCAGCCGAACGCGCACGCCATCGCATTGGTCGACGCCATCAAGGCCGTGCTGCACGACGCCATCAAGGCCGGCGGCTCGTCGCTGCGCGACCACCGCCGCGCCGACGGCTCACTCGGCGATTTCCAGCATAATTTCCTGGTCTATGACCGCGAGGGCGAGCCTTGTCCCGGCGGCTGCAAAGGCACCGTGAAGCGCATCGTACAGAACGGCCGCTCGACGTTCTATTGCCCCGCCTGCCAGAAGTGACAGGCCTGACATCCCGCGCGGAATGTGCTTCCAATGGAGAAAATAAATAATCGCCGGGGAAGAACATGCGCATACTTGGTCTTGCTCTCGTTGTTTTGGCCTGCCTGACAGGCGCCGCGTCGGCGGAATATCCGGATCGCCCGATCCGTCTGATCGTGCCGCAGGCCGCGGGCAGTGCCACCGACACGGCCGCGCGCATTCTTGCTTCCGAACTGCAACGTGAACTCAACCAGACTGTCGTGGTGGACGATCGGCCGGGCGGCGCGCTGACGTTGGGGCTCGACCTGGTCGCGAAATCGGCGCCGGACGGCTACACCATCGGCATGGGTCCGATCGGCGGGCTCGCCATCACGCGGCACATGGTGGCGAAGATGCCCTTCGACATCGAACGCGATCTGCAGCCGATCTGTCTGGTGACGCGCGGCCATCTGCTGCTCGCGGTATCGCCGAAGCTGCCGGTCAATTCGGTGCAGGAGCTGATCGACTACGCCAAGAAGAATCCCGGCAAGCTGACCAATGCGTCGTCGAGCAACGGGTCGCCCGGCCATCTCGGCGGCGAACTGTTCAAATACATGACCGGCACGCAGATCGTGCACGTGCCCTATCGCGGTGGCGCCTCCGCCATCAACGACCTGATCGCGGGGCATGTCGACATCATGTTCGAGAGCCTGCAATCGATCGCGCCGCACGCGCGCGCCGGTTCGGTTCACGCGCTCGGCGTCAGCGGCGCCACGCGCTCACCCGGCTTTCCCGAACTGCCGACCATTGGCGAAACCGTGCCGGGCTATCTGGCGCCGACCTGGACCGGCGTGGTGGGTCCGGCCGGACTGCCGCGCCCGATCCTCGACAAGCTCAATGCCGCGATTAACAAGGCGATCCTGTCGGAAGGTTTCAAGGACAAGTTCGCCAAGATCGGCGACGAGGGTGGCGGCGGCAGCCCCGAGGACTTCGCGGCGCTGATCAGGAGCGATTCCGCCAAATGGGGCGAGGTTATTCAGCGCGCAGGCATTAAGCTGGAATGAGCGGCAACCGCTTAAGGACAGGTCATGGCTTACGAAAACATCATCGTCGAAACCAAGGGCCGCGTCGGCGTCGTAAGGCTCAACCGGCCGCAGGCGCTCAACGCGCTTAACCGCGCGCTGGTGACTGAACTTTTTCAGGCGATTGACGGCTTTGAGGCCGACGAAGGGATCGGCTGCATCCTGCTGACCGGTAGCGACAAGGCCTTCGCCGCGGGTGCCGATATCAAGGAGATGGCCGACAAGACCTTCATCGAGGCCTATCTCGGCAATTTTTGCGCCGATTGGGATCGCGCGGCGCGGGCGCGTAAGCCGATCGTGGCTGCTGTGGCGGGTTTCGCGCTCGGCGGCGGCTGCGAACTGGCGATGCAGTGCGATCTCATCATCGCCGCCGACACCGCCAAATTCGGCCAGCCGGAAATCAAACTCGGCGTCATCCCCGGCATTGGCGGCACGCAGCGGCTGACGCGCGCGGTCGGCAAGGCCAAGGCGATGGACATGATCCTCACCGGCCGCATGATGGATGCGGCCGAGGCCGAACGGTCGGGGCTTGTGGCCCGCGTCGTGCCGGCCGCGAGCTTGATGGATGAGGCGATGAAGGTCGCCGACACCATCGCCACTATGTCGCTGCCGTCGGCGCTGGCCGGCAAGGAGGCGGTCAACGCCGCTTTCGAAACCTCGTTGGCCGAAGGCGCGCGCTTCGAGCGGCGCATTTTCCATTCGCTGTTTGCGACCGACGATCAGAAAGAAGGCATGAAAGCCTTCGTCGAAAAGCGAAAGCCGGATTGGAAGAATAAATAACGCCGATTGTTATTTGCGGACGCAAATCATCCGCACCACCGACGCCTTGGCGTCGGCGGAGGGCGCGTCACTCGCCGCGACATGATGCGCGTCGAGGAATTCACGGATGGTCTGCGCGGTGACGAGGCGTACCGGCGGCGCGGAAGGCTCGATGCTGGCGAGCACGGCGTTGCGCATTTCCATCATGCCGAGGAAGCGGCCCTGGCCGTCGAGCGCGGCGGCGCCGGAAAATCCCGCCATGGGCACCGGCTGGCGCAGTTCGATGGCCGTTCCGCCGACCAGCCGCGCCTTGATTTCGGTGAGCTTGCGGTCGTTCTGCTCTTTCGGGTCCGGAATACCGGTCAGCGTCACATCGCCGGTCTTGTTGGCGTTCGGCCCGAATGACAAAGCCGGGAATTTGCGCGGCCCGTAGACGCGCAGCAACGCCAGCCCATTGTCTTTGTCATCAGCGATGCGCACGGCGTCGCCGAGGCCGGACGCGACGATCACCTGGCAGCCTTCGGTGAGCTTGCGGTCGGTGACGATATGGCCCTGGTCGCTGACGACGATGCCGTTGCCGTATTCGACCGATTTCGACAGCGCCGCGAACGGCGCGCTGCGTTCGGGAAACGGTGAGAACGCCGACGCCATCGCCACCATCACCGGCGTGACGATGGTTTCCATCATCTGGTCGTACATCATGGTGAAGCCGCGCACCTCGCCATCGCGGAATTGCGCCTTCACCGAGAATTTCTTGAGGCCCTGAAAACCGCTGATGATGAAACCGTCATCGCGCAGCAGGCTGTATTCGATCTTGCGTGTCGCCGGTTCGCGTTTTTCCTGCTCGAACAGCGCAGCTAGTTTCAGATCGCGGTCGGCGACGCGGAAGGTTTCCACCTGGACGTCGCCGTGCGCCGACGACCAGCGCGTGCCGCGCGGCGCTTCCTGGGCTTGCGGCACCAGTTTGGTCGGCAGGCCGATGCGGATGCCCGTCGCTGGATCGACCACGACGCTCCAGCCGAATTCTTGCTCGTGATTGCTGGCGGCGGCCAGCAGATTGCCGCGCTCGGTCTCGGTCAGTACGCCGGTGATCTTGCCCTTGCTGCGCTTCTGGTAATTCTTGACGGCGGGGACCATCGGGTCTTCGCCCGCGGCGGCAACGGCGTAGTCGCCGGACCACAATAACGCCGACTGGACTTTCTGGCGGTCGGCGGCGGGAATGCCGGCGAAAGCGTCGGATGTCGGTGGTTCGGTTTTTACCGGCTCGGCTGTGGCGACGTCCGGCTTTTTAATCTCGACGGTTTTGGTCTCAGGTTTTTTTGCTTCCGATTTAGCCGCTCCAAGCTTGGGCAATTCCGGTTTGGTCTCGACGGCCTTCGCCTCCATCGGGCGCGGCGGCGGCAGCTTCACGGGCTCGGTCTTGGCGGTCGCTGGTTTCGGTGCGCCCGCCTTCGCGGCCGGTTTGACGTCCGTCTTTTCCGGCGCGGCTTGATCGGTCGTGGTCTCGGCTGTCGCCGGGGCCAATGTGGGCATGACGTGTTTGGCGGTCTCGGTCCTGGCGTTTTTCGGCTTGGTCTGCGTCTTCGGCGCCGCGGGCTTCTCGGCAGCCGGCGTCAGGAAGTCGAGGATGCTCTTGGCCTCCTCGGCTCGCGCCGAAGCGCAGAGCAGGAGCGGCAGCATCACAAGGGCCGGGACAAGACGCATGTGTTAACAAAACCCTAACCGCGTTGCGGGGCACCTTAGAGCATCGAGGCTGGGGTGCAAGGCGTCCGGGGGCTGGCTGAAAGCCTCGGTCCGTCATAGGGTTAAGACCATGCTGGACGCCGAGGAACTGCAACGTTATGCGCGCCATATCGTGCTGCGCGAGGTCGGCGGGCCGGGCCAGGCCAAGCTGAAGGCGGCGCGGGTGCTGGTGATCGGCGCCGGTGGCCTTGGCGCGCCTGTGCTGCTTTACCTCGCTGCGGCCGGCGTCGGGACGCTAGGCATCGTCGACGACGACACGGTGTCGCTGTCGAACCTGCAGCGCCAAGTGATCCACGCCACCCCCGATATCGGCATGCGCAAGGTCGACAGCGCCGAGACGGCGATCGAACGTCTCAACCCGCATGTGCAGGTCGAGACGCACATGACGCGGCTCGACGCCGGCAACGCGATCGATCTGATTTCCAAATACGACATCGTCGCCGACGGCTCGGACAATTTCGCCACGCGCTATCTGGTGTCGGACGCCTGCTACTTCGCCAAGCGGCCTTTGATCACCGCGGCGGTCGGCACCTTCGACGGCTCGCTGACGACGCTGCGCGCGCACGAGACGCGCGATGGCATTCGTAACCCGACATATCGGTGCTTATTTCCCGAACCGCCGCCGCCCGGCACCGTGCCGGCCTGCGCCGAAGCCGGCATTCTCGGCGCGCTGCCGGGCATTCTCGGTTCGATGATGGCGCTGGAGGTGATCCGCGAAATCGTCGGCTTTGGCGAAGGTCTGGTCG
>CAITEM010000010.1 GCA_903891395.1 uncultured Hyphomicrobiales bacterium
CAGCCGATGCAGATTCGGCATCGCCGGATTGAGCGCGAAGAATGAATCGAGCGGCAACGCCGGCGTCGCGCCGTCGAGCAGCAGCGCCTTGTCGCCGCGCAATTTGATCCAGTCCGGATCGCCGACCGGCGCCACGGTGGCGAGACCGTCGAGCGCGCCGCGCAGCACGATCACCAGCAGGCGCGGATCGCGGCCTTTGGCGAGCGCGAGCTTCGGCAGATAGGCCCAGGCGAACAAGGTGCCGGAGGCCAGCAGCAATTCGCGGCGCGAGGGAGCGTGGATGGTCATCGCATCATCTCCTCAAAAACTCAGGGGCCATCAGCAGCAGCGCCAGCGCTTGTGGCCGGCTTTCGGCACGCGCCAGCGCCTGCCGCGTTTCCGGCGAGGCGAGGGGCCCGAGCGCGGCGTCGGCCATTTCCTCAGGATCGACCAGGCCGCCGACGCGGCGTGCCAACTGGTTGGCGATGTCCAGCCGCTCCGGCAGGCCGTCCATCCAGGCGGCGTTGTCGTCGCCAAAGCCTTTCGGCGCCGGCGGGCGCCACAACGGCTCGCCCAGAAGATTGAGCGTGTTGACGATGCGGCGGATGTCGGACAGCGCCAGGCCGCAGGCGCGCATCGAGGCCACCGTCCATTCGCTCGGCTTCTTCAACTTCGTGCGCGGCGCATCCCAGGCTTCGGGCGCCAGCACCAGCGCCTTGGAAACTTCCTTGAGGTCGCCTTTGGTGTCGAGGAAGCGCTTGGCGAGTTTGTCGACCAAGGTCTGCGGCGGCTCGTCGGCGACGAAGTGCCGGACCAGCTTGTCCGCGATGTGCTGCGCGGTCGCCGGATGGCGCGCCAGCGCCAGCAGCACCGAGCGGCCCTGCTCGTAACCGGCGTCGTCGTAGCTGGTCTTGAGCACGGTCTGCGCGCCCGGCTCGTGCATGCGCTCGTTGAAAATGAATTCGCCGCCGCGCTCGCCTTGCTTCAGTGGGGTGATGCTCCAGCCGGTGATGACCTTGGCGAAACTGGTGACGTCGTCCTGCGAATAACCGGCCCGCGCGCCGAGCGTATGCAGTTCGAGAGTCTCGCGGCCGAGATTTTCGTTGAGGCCCTTGCTCTGGCGCAGGCCGGCGATCGAGTTCGGTCCGATCGAACGCGCGTTGTCGAGGTAGAACAGCATCGCGGGATGGGATTCCACGGCCATCAGCATGTCGGCGAAGTTGCCGAGCACATGCGGCCGGATCGCTTCGCGTTCGAAAGCGCCGGCGACCGAGCGCACCTTGTCGGCCGAGACGCAGAAATGGTTCGACCAGAACCAGACAAGACGTTCGGCAAAGCCGATGTCGGCGCCGAGGGCGGAATCGAAACGCGCCTTGGCTTCTTCGAGATAAATCTGCTGCGGGATGCCGGGGCCGGGATTGGGTTTCGGCGGCTGGGCGTCGGCCGTGGCGGGCGCTGCCGCCGCGGGCTTCGCCTCCATCGCGGGAGCGCCGTTCATCGGCGCCGAGGCCTGGGCCATCTGGGCCTCTTTTGCCGCTTGCGCCGCCTTATTGGCTTCGTTTTGCGCGATCTCGCGTTCGGCGCGCTGCGCCAGACGGTCGGCTTTGCGCTCCTGGCGGTAGTCGAACGCCGCGCGCGCCGCTTCGCCGCTATTCAACAGGTCGTCGTCGGAAATCTGGCCGGCATTGGGACGGTCCAGTTCGGCCATAATCGCGCCGCGCGCGTCGGCGCCGATGGCCGCCAGCGACCCCGCGCGGGGGCCGAAACCAAACCGGTGCAGCGCGATGGCGGCGTGCGCCTTTGCATCCAGCGGTTTGTTCTCGACAGCCATGACGAAAGCCTTGAAAACCAAGTTCCCGCCGCCGTCCCCGCTATCCTTTTCGGCCTAAACTCTGTCGATACTGAGGCGGGTTTGACCTGCGGCCGGTTGCCGGGCGGGATAAGGTTGCCCATCTTCGCCCTGAGTCGGGCTCCAGGACCTTGCGATGCGCCAATACCTCGATCTGATGGAACACATTCTCCACCACGGCGTGGAGAAGCGAGACCGTACCGGCACCGGGACGATCTCGGTGTTCGGCCATCAGATGCGCTTCGACCTCAGCGACGGCTTCCCGATGCTGACCACCAAGAAGCTGCATCTGAAGTCGATCGTGTACGAGTTGCTGTGGTTCCTGGCCGGCGACACCAACATCAAATATCTCAAGGACAACGGCGTGCGTATCTGGGACGAGTGGGCCGACGAGCACGGCGACCTCGGGCCGGTCTACGGTCACCAGTGGCGCTCGTGGCCGGCGAAAGACGGGGCGACCATCGACCAGATCGCCAACGTCATCGCGATGATCAAGCGCAATCCGGATTCGCGCCGCCTGATCGTCACGGCGTGGAATCCGGCCGACGTCGACAAGATGGCGTTGCCGCCCTGCCACTGTCTGTTCCAGTTCTACGTGGCCGACGGCAAGCTGTCGTGCCAGCTTTATCAGCGTTCGGCCGACGTGTTTCTCGGCGTGCCGTTCAACATCGCGTCCTACGCGCTGCTGACGCTGATGGTGGCGCAGGTCACCGGGTACAAGCCGGGCGAGTTCATCCACACGTTCGGCGACGCGCATCTTTATCTCAACCATTTGGAGCAGGCGAAGCTGCAACTGTCGCGGGCGCCGAAGGCGCTGCCGGCGATGCGGCTCAATCCGGACGTGAAGGACATCTTCGGCTTCCGCTTCGAGGACTTCACGTTGGAGAATTACGAACCGCACGCGCACATTAAAGCCGCAGTCGCGGTATGAGCGTGGCTGCAAATCTCAATATCCGTTCGGCCGTGCCTGCCGACAGCGCGTCGATCTTCGCGCTGGTCTGCGAGCTGGCCGATTACGAAAATCTGCAAGGCGAGGTCGACGCCAAGCCTGAGGAAATCGCCGCGGCGCTGTTTGGCAAAGAGCCGCGTGTGTTCTGCGACATTGCGGAATGGAACGGCGAGGCGGCGGGGTTCTCGGTCTGGTTTGTGAACTTCTCGACGTTCCGCGGCCGTCACGGGCTTTACGTCGAGGACCTGTTCGTGCGCCCGGAATTTCGCGGCAAGGGTATCGGCAAGGCGCTGATGGCGCGGCTGGCGCAACGCTGCGTCGAGGACAAGCTCGCGCGGTTCGAATGGGCCGTGCTCGATTGGAACGCGCCTTCGATTGAATTCTACAAATCGATCGGCGCGAAGGTGATGGACGAGTGGAAAATCTGCCGGCTGACCGGCAAGGCCTTGCACGATTTCGCCGCGAGAACTCAGACATGAACATCGTGCTGGTCGCCGCCATCGGCGACAACGACGTCATCGGCCGCGAGGGCCAATTGCCGTGGCGGTTGAAGTCCGATCTGCAGCACTTCCGCAAAGTGACGCTGAACCGCCCCGTGCTGATGGGCCGCAAGACCTATGAGTCGATCGGCAAGCCCCTCAAGGATCGCACCAATATTCTGCTGACCAAGGATCTCGGTTTGGTGGCGCCGGGTTGCGTGCTGGCGACCAGCCTCGAAGCGGGGCTCGGGTTTGCGCGCCAGGATGCCGAGCGGCGCGGCGTCGACGAGATCATGGTGATTGGCGGCAGCGACGTGTTCGCCGCGACGATGCCGCGGGCGGCGCGGCTGGAAATCACCCACGTTCATGCCAGCCCCGAGGGTGACGTGCGGTTTCCCCGGATCGACCCGGCGGTGTGGCAGGAAACGTCGCGTCAAGAGGTCAAAGCCGGCCCGGACGACGATGCGGACTTCGCCGTCGCGGTTTATGTCAGGCGCTAGCCGCTGCATGTCGGCGCGTTGTAACGCGGCCTTGCGTCCCCTATAACCCCCACCAATATAGCCTTGTCGGGCATAAGGTCCTGACGCTGGGAGATTTTTCAATGCCATGGAGCAATCAGGGCGGCGGTGGCGGCCCTTGGGGGGCAGGCTCGGGCGGCAAGAGCCCGTGGGGCGGTGGACCGCAGTCGTCGGGACCGACACCCCCCGATCTCGAGGAAATGCTCCGGCGCGGCCAGGATAAATTGCGGCGCGTGCTGCCGGGCGGCAATCTCGGCGGCAAGGGCTTCGCTATTCTGGGCTTGGCGGCCGTCATTCTCTGGGGTTTCTCCGGTGTGTTTCAGGTCGGCCCTGACGAACTCGGCGTCGTCCTGCGCTTCGGCCAGGACGTGCGCGAAGTGCAGCCCGGATTGAATTACCACCTGCCTTATCCGATCGAGACCGTGCTCACGCCCAAGGCCTTGCGCGTCAACAAGATCGACATCGGCATGCGCGTCGTCGACGACGTCCGCCGCGGCAGCGCCACCCGCGATGTGCCCGAGGAAAGCTTGATGCTGACGGGCGACGAGAACATCGTTGACGTCGATTTCTCGGTGCTGTGGAAGGTGAAGCCGACCGGCGTAGGCGAATATCTGTTCAACATTCAACGGCCGGAAGAAACCGTGAAAGCGGTCGCCGAAAGCGCGATGCGCGAAGTCATCGGCCGTTCCGAAATCCAGCCGATTTTGACCGGCGCGCGGCAGACCATCGAAACCGCGGTGCAGGATCTGATGCAGAAGACGCTCGACCATTACGGCGCCGGCATCATGGTGCAGCAAGTGCAGATGCAGAAAGTCGATCCGCCAACGCAGGTCATCGACTCCAACCGCGACGTCCAGGCGGCGCGCGCCGATCTCGAGCGCGCGGTCAACGAAGCACAGACCTATCAGAACCGCGTGGTACCGGAAGCCCGCGGTAAGGTCGCTCAGATCACGCAGGCGGCCGAAGCCTACAAGTCGCAGACGGTGGCGGAAGCGACCGGCCAGACATCGCGCTTTCTCAAGATCTACGAGCAGTACCTGAAAGCACCTGAAGTCACCCGTGAGCGCATGTATCTGGAAACCATGGAGCGCGTGCTCGGCGGCGCCGACAAGATCATTCTCGATTCCGGCGCCCGCGATGGCGGCTCCAGTGTCGTTCCTTATCTGCCGCTCAATGAGCTTTCGCGTCCGGCGGCGCCGCGCCAACCGCAGGCGGGAAACCGGCCATGAGAAATAATTTCATCGGCGGCGTCGTCGCCATTCTGATCGTCGCCGCGCTGTTCGTGGCCTATTCCTCGCTGTTCACCGTGTACCAGACGCAACAGGCGCTGGTGCTGCGGCTCGGCCAGCCGGTGCATGTGATCAGCGAACCGGGTCTGCATGTGAAGGCGCCCTTCATCGACAACGTCATCGCCATCGATAAGCGCATCCTCGATCTCGAAGCGCCGGCGCAGGAAGTCAGCGCGTCC
>CAITEM010000011.1 GCA_903891395.1 uncultured Hyphomicrobiales bacterium
GCCAGGGTCGCGGCGCCGAGCTTGGCAAAGGCTTCCTGCACGTAGCCGAGATAGATCCGCCCCGCCGCCGTAATCCGGACCTCGTTGCCGATCCGCGCAAACAGGCCGACACCGAGATAGGCCTCCAGGTTCTTGATCTGGCGGCTGATTGCGCTGGGGGTGACGCTCAGTTCGAGCGCGGCCTGGCTGAAGTTTTCCAGCCGGCCCGCAGCTTCGAAGGCTTTGACGGCATTGAGCGGCGGCAAAGGCATGGTCGGCCACTGTGCATTTTTCTCACAGTGGTTAGACTATAAGTCGTTTGACCCGGCAAGCGGGCCTCCCCTTTATCCAGGCAGCGCAATTGCCAGCGGCGGAAGGAAAACAGCCGTGAATTTGCAGACCAAACCGTCGGCCTTGAAGCCTGCCTGGCCAACCGGCCGCAGCAAGATCGACAAAAGCCACATCACCACGATTGCCGACGGGCTCTATGCGTTACAAAACGTGCTGGAGCTTGATGGCCGCGTCAGCGCCTACCCGGCCGACGCCAGAGGCTACTCCGTCTCGAACTGCTATCTGCTCGTGCAGGGGCACCACGCGCTGCTGCTCGACAGCGGCCTGTCGGCGCACGAGTCTTCGATTATCGCGATGATCCGCTCGCTGACTAAACCGGATACGCTATTGTCGCTCTTTCCGCTGCGCATCAACGAATACATGTCGGTGTGCAACGTCGAAGCCATCGCGCAGAGTTTCAATGTCGAGCAATGCTACTCCGGCAATCCGGACGCGGCGTTGTGGGTCGATTTCGGCAAGCGCTCGGACAGCAATGACCAGCGGCCCTACTCTCTGAAGACCACCTTGGTGACTCGCTCCGAGACGTTGCAGGTCGGCGAGGGCCGTCTCATCGACGTGTTCCAGGCGCCGATCCGCCTGATCAACACCCGCTGGATGTTCGATCAGAACACTCGCACGCTGTTCACGTCGGATAGCTTCTCTCATGAATGGAGCGACAGTTCGGACGGCCCGTGGGAAATTTCAGATCAAGATTGCACGACGACGCCGGCTCACATCCGCAGCTTTCTGCTCAACACCCGCTACTGGTGGCTGGAAGGCGGCAAGACCACCGAGCTGCGACGCAAGCTTGCGGTGATCTTCGAGAAATATCCGATCGAGACCATCGCCCCGGGCTACGGCCGCATCCTGCGCGGCCGCGCGCTGGTCGAACGGCAATACAAAATGTTCGACGATGTTTTGGCGCGGCTCGATAAGGGCGTCATCGCGCCGAAATACGTCGATCGCGACGAGTTGAGGTAGGCCATGCCCAATCTGTCGAAACCGATGCCGCGCGAACTGGCCGAAGGCGTATTCTGGCTGGGCGATTGCCTTGAGCAGAACGCCAAAGGCAAGATCTATCACTCTTACAATGCCGCCTTTCTGCTGTGTGGCACCGAAGCCTCGATGCTGATCGAGACCGGGCATCCGAAGGATTTCCCGATTATCGAGAAGCAGCTTAAGGAATTGCTCGCCGGCCGCGCGCCATTGAAATATCTTTTCGTTACACATCAGGAGACGCCGCACTCGGGCGGCCTCGGCCGCGTCCTCGCGCGTTATCCCGAAGCAATTCTCTGCGGCGACATGAGCGACTACCACCTCGCCTTCCCGCAATATGCCGACCGTATGGTGTCGATGGCCCTCGGCGATGAAGTCGATCTTGGCGGCCGCTCTTTCATCGCCGTCGAACCGGTGATCCGCGACCTGCGCACCACCTGGTGGGGCTTTGACACCAAGGAGCGCGTGTTGTTTCCCGGCGACGGCTTCGCCTACAGCCACTATCACGAGGACGGTCACTGCGGCCTGCTGGCCGAAGAAGCGATCTCGCTCGATCTGGCCGACGTGTCGGCTGTGTTCGCCGACCGCGCGCTGTTCTGGACCAAATTCACCGACATGCATCTCTACGTCGATCGGCTGCAGTGGCTGTGTGACGAACTCGGCGTCAAGGCGATCGCGCCAACGCACGGCCTGCCGATCCTCGACCTGCCGAAGACAATGCCGAAACTGCAAGAAGGGTTGCTCTATGGCAGTTCGGTGCCCGAATCCGGCACCGAGACCGGCCTGGCGCCGCCAAAAGTTGCAACGGTTTAAAGAAACGCGCGGCGAACCAAACAGCCGCCGACAATAAAATACTCGTCGGGAGGACGATTCATGAAGTACCCAGCGCGCGCGCGTGGCGTGGCGATCTTGGCCTGCGTCACATGCACTTTGCTCTTCGGTACGGCCGCCGCCTCCGCCGGCGACTACCCCGACCATGCAATCCGCCTGCTGGTACCGGGCGCCGCTGGCGGCGGCATGGACGTGGTTGCGCGTCTGGTCGCCAACACCATCGGCGAGAGTCTCAAGCAGGCCGTCATCGTGGAGAACAAGCCGGGCGCCGGCGGCAACATCGCCGTCAACCAACTCGCGAAATCGCCGCCGGACGGCTACACCATTGTTCTTGGGCAAACGTCGCAACTCGCGATCAATCCATCGCTCTACGGCAATCTGCCTTACGACCCGATCAAGGACTTCATCCCAGTCGTTCTGCTGGCGGATGCGCCCAACGTCGTTGTTGTGCCCACCGACTCATCGATCAAATCGATGGCGGACGTCGTAACGGCGGCGAAGAACACGCCGGACGGCCTCGACGTCACCACGCCGGGCATCGGCACCGTGTCTCATCTCACCGCCGAACTGTTTGCCCGCAGCGCCGGCATCAAGCTGCGGCACATTCCGTCCCGCGGCGCGAACTCAGCCTTGATCGATGTCGTGGCCGGACGCGTTCCGCTGATGCTGTCGTCGATCCCCACCGCGCTCGGCCTGATCCAGAGCGGCAAATTGCGCGCCGTCGCGGTATCGGCGGTCGAGCGCAGCCCCGTCCTGCCCAACGTTCCCACCATCATCGAGCAGGGCTATCCCGGCTTCAACGCTGGTACATGGTACGGATTGCTGGTGCCCGCCGGCACGCCCCCCGACATCGTCAAGAAACTCAACGTAGTAGGCAACGCCGCGCTGAAGGCGCCGGCGATCATCGAACGCGTGCAAGCCGAAGGCGGCATTGTGTTGGGCGGCAGCAGCGCAGCCTTCAGCGAGAAGCTGCGCGTCGACAACGACAAGTGGTCGAAGCTCATCAAGGAAGCCGGCCTGCACCAGGACTAGCTCTCGCCTTCACCGCCCAATCGGTGGATACTGAGCGAAAAGCTGCTTCGGGTGGAGACGTTCAGTGAATCTCGGATTTGTAGGTCTAGGCGCGATGGGGACATTGATTGTCCCGCGCCTGATGGCCGCCGGTCATAAAGTCATCGGCTGGAACAGATCGAAAGACAAGGCGGCGAAGCTTCTTGAAGCCGGCATGACGTGGGCGGACACGCCGCGCGCGGTCGCCGAGCAATCCGACATCGTTTTTTCGATCGTCACCGACGCCAAGGCGGTCAAAGCCGTGGCGCTCGGACCGGACGGCATCGTGTCGGGTCTCGCCAAAAGCGGCATCTATATCGACATGAGCACGATCGAACCGGATGAGAGTCGCGCCATCGCCGCGGAATTCACCAAAGCGGGATCGGTCATGCTCGACGGCCCATTGTCGGGCTCGCCGGTCACCGTCGTGCAAGGCAACGCCTCTGTGATGATCGGCGGCGACGAAGCCGCGTTCGAGCGCGCAAAACCCGTGCTGCTCGCCATCGGCCCGAAGGTCACGCGCATCGGCGGCAAC
Source organism: uncultured Hyphomicrobiales bacterium (assembly GCA_903891395.1). Lineage (GTDB taxonomy): Bacteria > Pseudomonadota > Alphaproteobacteria > Rhizobiales > Xanthobacteraceae > Pseudolabrys. Next base: position 3,722 of record CAITEM010000011.1, read on the forward strand.
GGCCTCGCCTGCCAGATGAAGATCGCGGTCAACCTGTTGCTGATGGTTGAGATCATCGCCTTCGGCGAAGCAGTCGCGCTGGCGGAAAAAGGCGGCGTCGCGCGCGAAGCCGCGGTTGACGCCATTCTCAAGAGCGTCGCGGCCTCGCCGGTGATCGGCTATCGCGGCCCCTTCATCCTCGATGGCAAGATGCCCGAGGTGCCGCTGGCCGACGTGACGTTGCAGCAGAAAGATATGATGCTGGCGCTCAATCTCGGCCGCACGCTTGGCTCGCCGGTGCCGTTGGCGGCGGCGGCCAACGAGATGATGAATGCCTGCCGCGGGCTTGGCATCGACGGCAATGATTTCGTGGTCGCACATCAGGTCTATCGGCGTTTGGGAGGACAACAATGACGTCAGGAGCAGAAAAATTCGGCGCGGCGCTGGCGCGCGGGCTCAAGGGCGCGGCGTCCGTGATGAACGAAGACAGGAAAGATCCGGTGATGTACCGCACCAACCTCAAGGACGTGCCGAAGGTCGAAGGCCTTAAGCGCGAAGACGGCTGGGTCGACATGCAGGTGCAATTCCTGATCGACAAGAAAACCGCCGGCACCGACAACGTCGTCGGCTGGACCGTACTCAAGCCCGGCGCCAGCCACGAAAGCCA
>CAITEM010000012.1 GCA_903891395.1 uncultured Hyphomicrobiales bacterium
AGAGATTGTTACGCTCCCGCCGGCCGATCAGGCTGAACTGGAAAAGCGCTTGAAGCCTATTGGTGCCGAGGTGACCAAAAACGACCCGGTCCTCAAGGCATTCTACGACAAGCTTGAGGCGACGGCGGCAAAATACTGAAGTCCAATGTCCAGCACAGGCAGCGCACGACCTCGGCTCTATGGATATTTCTTAAACCGTCGAGCCAGGGTCGGGCGCATAACTTCGACCAAACCTAGCTTTGGTAGGATCAGCTAACGGAAGTCCAGATGCCTGACGAGAAGCCGCCGTCGAGAAAAAGACAGTTAGAAGAGCTGATCTTTATTAAAATTCCTCACATCGCCGTTGGCGTGCTGTTTCTCATCGGTGTTGCGATCAATATCGTAAACGTCGTCGGCCGTTACGTTTTCTCGGTCCCGGTTTTTTGGGCTGAAGAAGCGTTGAGCTTTCTTTTGATTTGGATCGTTTTTTTGATCGCAGGCTCAATTACGTATCGCGGTGCACATCTCAATATGGATTTGGTCTATTCGCTCCTCCCTGCGCAGGTGAAAAGAGTCATTAATTTCGTCATCCCGTCTGCCATTATCGCTTGCTCGCTGTTCGCGGCATATCAGTCGTGGAAAATTGTTGTTTTGCACTATCATAACGGCAGCGTAACCGCGGGAACGGAAATTCCTCTTCTAATTCCTGCCTCGGCGCTGCTGTTTGGATTTAGCTTCATGGCGCTGGCCGCGATCGTGCGGTTCCGGTCTTACACCGCCGGAAAATTCGACTAACGCGGAGCGGTACAATGTATTGGGTTATGGGAATCCTCCCGTTTGTCTTGCTGCTTCTTGGCTTTCCGATCTTTCTTCTCTTGCTGACGACGTCGCTCGTGGTGCTGTTGTTTTTCTTCGACGTTCCGATGACCGTCGTTGCGCAGATCATCTTCAATAGCCTCAACAAATATGCGCTTCTGGCTGTGCCGTTCTTTGTCTTTGCCGGCAGTCTCATGTCGCGGGGAGGGATTTCGGTGCGCCTTTTGCGGTGGGTGGCGTCTTTGATCGGCGGCTTCCGCGCCAATATTCCCCTGACGTCTTTGGGTTTCGCCGCTTTGTTTGGCGCGACGTCCGGCATAACGACGGCCGCGACCGCGGCCATTGGCACGCTAACTTACCCTCGCATGCGCGAGGCCGGATACAGCGAGAGTTTCGCCTCCGCCTTGATTACGTCCGAAGGCGCCTTGGACAATCTAATTCCGCCGTCAATCGCGATGATCATTTACGGAATTGCTTCTGACAGCTCGATTATTCAGTTGTGGACCGCCGGCATCGGCCCGTGCTTGCTGCTGTCGAGCTTCTTTGGGGCTTACATCTACTACCATTCGATCAAAGTCGGCATCACCGATACCGGGCGATTTTCCCTGAAAGAATTTGTCCTGGCGACGCGCGACGGCGTGTGGGCGTTGGGAGCGATCGTCGTCATTATTGGGGGCATTTATTCTGGCGTGTTTTCGCCGACCGAGGCCGCCGGCGTCGCGTGCGTGTACGCCATTATCATTAGCTATTTCGTCTACAAAGAAGTGACGTTGGCAGAACTGTTTGAGACCGCCACGCGGTCCATGTATCTGACCGGATTGATCTTCATCATTGTCGCGGTGGCCGGTCTGTATTCCTGGCTGCTCACGATCAGCGGCATTGCCCAGTCGACAGTGTCGCTTATCAGCACGCTGCACACCGCGCCGTGGGTCATTTTGCTGGTGATCAATCTGTTTTTGCTGTTCATCGGTTGTTTCCTCGATCCGGCTTCGGCTTTGATAATGCTGACGCCGTTGCTTGCGCCGGTTGCGATTTCGCTCGGGGTCGATCCGATACATTTTGGCGTGATCGTGGTGATGAACCTGACGATCGGGACTTTTCATCCGCCGTTCGGATTGAATATTTTCGTTTGCCAGGCGCTGTTCAAGATTCCGTCGGCGTCGCTTTATAAGGGGTTGGTGCCGTTCGTGACCCTGGCGGTCGTTGCGTTGCTATTGGTGACGTACATTCCGGCGATCTCGCTGACGCTCTTGCACGCCGTATTTTAAACGGGCGGACGTAAAGCGATCGCTAGATGGCTATGACCGTCTTGCCGAAGTGCTTCGCGTCTTGCTGATGCGCGTAGGCGGCTTTAACGTCGTCGAAACCAAACACCTGGTCGATCGCGGGCTTTAGCCCGTGTAGAGCGATTGCCCGGTTCATATCGGCGAACATTTCGCGAGATCCGACATGAATGCCTTGGAGACAGATGGATTTGCGATTGATGGCGCGCGGATTGATGGAGCCCGGTCCGGCCAGCGCGCCAATGACGTAGATCGAACCGCCTTGACGGACGGCATTCATGGATTTCTCCAAGGTACCGGCACCGCCGACTTCCAGGATATGATCGACACCGGCGCCTTCGGTTTGCTTCAGGATTTCCTTGTCCCAATCGGGCGTCGTCTTGTAGTTGATGAGAGCGTCGGCCCCCATCGATCCGACCCGCTCCAGTTTTTCGTCGCTGCTGGAGGTGTGGAACACGAAGGCGCCATGCATTTTCGCGAACTGCAGCCCGAAGCAGGCGACCCCGCCGGTGCCGAGAATGGCGACGGTGTCGCCGGCCTTGATCTGGCCGGTCGTTACGAGCGCATTCCACGCCGTCAGCGCCGCGCAGGGCAGGGTGGCGGCTTCCTCGAAGCTGAGGTGGCCGGGGGTGTGCACCGCGCCCGTCTCATTGAGCAGCGCGTATTCGGCCAAGACGCCGTCGATCATGCCGCCCAGTGAATTCTTCGACGCGTCGGCGGGAATATGTCCGCCGGTCCATCGTTGAAAAAACGTACTGGCGACGCGGTCGCCGACTTTGAATTGCGTCACGCCGGGACCGATGGCGACGACGGCGCCGGCGCCGTCGGACAGCGGGATCACCGGAAATTTGGTGTAGCCGTAAGCGCCCTTGATGACGCCCTGGTCGCGGTAATTCAGCGCGGCGGCGCGAATCTGCACCACAATTTGGCCCTGGCCGGGCTTGGGCTCGGCACGGTCTGGATTGAGAACCAGCCCATCGAGCCCGGTGGTTTCGCGAACCTCCCAGGCCTTCATGCGGGCGGGCTCTCGATCATGCCGGCGACATTCTTCAGCGCCGCGCGCAGGTTATCGAACATGACAATGCCCTCGGCCGCAGCCTTGCGCTTGACCGCGTGGCCGCGCGAACCGGGCAGGCGCGGCGGCTCGGCGCCGGGCATGCCCTTGGCGGTCGTGACCTTCTCGGCGATATGCGTCATGCGTGCGCCATAACGTTCGGCTCCGGCAAAGCCTTCCGGATTGAGCGCCAGGAAGAACTGGCAGATGTTGCTCGGCCGCTTGACCATGTTCTCGTAGGTGACCTGGAAGCCGGGCTCGCCGTCGCTGAGCGCGCTGCACAGCACTTCGACCATCAGCGCCAGCGCGTAGCCTTTGGGGCCGCCGATCGGCACCAGCGAGCCTTTGACGGCGACGGCGGGATCGGTCGTCGGCTGGCCCGCCGGATCGAGCGCCCAGCCTTCGGGGATCGCTTTCTGCCCGGCCGCCAGCGCGTGGCGGATGCGCGAGCGCGCCACCGCCGCCGTCGCCATGTCGGCGACGACCGGGTCGGCATGGGGGATCGGGAAGGCCGCGCCAATCGGATTGGTGCCGAACAGGCCTTCGGTGCCGCCCGTCGGCGCGATCGCCGGCATGGCATTGGTAAAAGCCAGTCCGATCATGCCATGCTCGGCGGCGCGCTCGGCATAGTAGCCCGCGGCGCCAAAGTGGCTGCTCTTGCGCACCGCGACCGCGCCAAGACCATGCGTCCTCGCCATATCGATGGCCATGTCCATGGCGCGCCGGCTGACGACGAGGCCGAGACCGTTGTCGGCGTCGATCACCGCGCAGCAAGGCATCGCATGCTTCACGGCGAATAGCGGCTGACACTTGATGGTCTGGTCGATGAGCCCGCGCGTATAGAGTGGCAAATGGACTGCGCCGTGCGAATCCGATCCATGAAGTTGGGCCCAGACCGCCACCTCGGCCGCGATATCGGCGTCGATGCGGGGTACGCCGCATTGCACGAACACGTCCGATACCAGGCGCGATAGTTCGGCTGGCGTGACACGTTCGGCGGCGGCGGTCTGCCGCAATCTGGCGGTGAGGGCTGCGATATCGCTCATGCTTCTGACTTCTTATTTGGGCGCGGCGCCGGGGAAGAAAGCTTCGGCGTTGCGATGGAATATCTTCTCGTAGACTTCCTCACTATAGCCGAGCGAACGCCAGTCGTCCGTCAGCCTTTCCAGCGTCAGGGTCGGCCAATCCCAGCCGAACATGATGCGGTCCTGCAGACGGCTGCCGATGTCTTTCTTCAAAGCTGGCGTGAAATACTTCGGCGACCAGCCGTGCACTTCGTATTGCACGTTCGCCTTGTGCAGCAGGATTGCGATCATGTCGTCTTGCCAGGGCCAAGCCGGACGCCCGGCGAGGATCTTTAGTTCAGGATAGCGGGCGGCGACGTAATCGACATGGCGGGGATGGCCATCGTCCAGCAGGATGCCTTTGCCGCCGGGCAGGCCCTGGCCGATGCCGGTCAGGCCGGTCATCAGCAGCACCGGCGCACCCACTTCGATCGAGAGCTTGTAGAACGGGTCCCAGATCGGGTCGCTCGGCGGAAACCCAAGATTGTTCTGGCTCTGGCAGAATCCATAGAATCCGGTGTTGGAATCTTTCAGTCTCCGGAACTCTTTCAGCCAGAAATCCTTCATGGACGGATTGATGGCGACCCAGTTGCCGTAGACGATATCCGAATTCTTGCGGGCGAAGTCGATGACGTAATCATGCGACTGCCTGATCTGGTCCTCGTCGGTGAAGCGCCATGTGCGGTAAATGTCGAGGATGGTGCGGACGTTGCGCTTTCGGAAGCCGTCCGCCATCTCCTCCTCGGTTTCGAAGGTGCGCTTGCGTTTGAAGACGCGCTGCGCCTGCTCGTAATCCTCCTGCGAGGCGTGGTGCAGGCCGGCCTTGGTCGAGAAATGCGAATGACAGTCGAAATAGCGCATGGTGCTCACTTCTTTTCGTAACGGTGATCGAGAATGCGCTTTGGCTTGCCTTCGCGGCCGCGGTTCGACCACTCCATCAAGGCGTCTTCCTTCACCAGCTCGACGGCGAGTTTGAGGCCCAAATCGGAGTGGAGCCGCTTCTCGATATGGTCCTTCAGCCCGTCCCAGCCGCCGGCATCGTCGCGAACCTCGACCTTGACCGTCATTTCGTCGCGCACCACGCCGTCGCGGACATTGCGTTCCGCGATGCAGAGCCATTCGCCGGTGGTGCGTTCGTCACTCTTGATCGCGGGCAGGCAGGCTTGCGGCCAGATGCTGACGCCGCGGATGCGCACCATCGTGTCGCTGCGGCCGAGCATCTTCTGCATGCGGCGGAAGCAACTGCCGCACTCGCAGCGTTCGGTCGAGACGATACGGGTGAGGTCGCGCAGATTGAACCGAATCATCGGCTGTTGGCGGCGGTGCAGAATCGTGCACACCATGTTGCCGATTTCTCCATTCGGCACGGCCTTCTCGTCTTCGACGCCGACGACCTCGAAATAGGTGCTGTCCTCGTGGAAGTGCAGCCCGGCTTTGTGTTTGCACTCGAAGGCGCCCATGCCCATCTCGTGCGTGCCATACATGTCATAGACGTCGCAGCCCCAGAGGGCTTCGAGCTGATTGCGGAAGGCGTTATCGACGTCGGGACCAAGGCCGCAGCCGAGGAACTTGGTCTTGAGATCGCGCACGTCGAAGTTCAGTTCGTCGCGCGCCACCTTGGCGAGTTGCGTGGCGTATTCCGGGCGCACATACCAGACATTGGTCCCCCAATCCTGTGCGATTTCGATCTGGCGCCGCGAACTGGTGACCGCGCCGGTGCCGGTGGTGATGGGCAGCGCGCCGAGGTAATCGTGGCAGGCCTTGTAGCAACACCAGCCGGCGTTACCGAGCGAGGCGGTGTGCGGGATTTGCACGCGGTCACCCGGGCGCACCCCAACGATATAGAGATTGCGCGCATGGGTGAGGCCGTTGAGTTCCCATTCCTGCGGCGCATACAGGGTAGGGCGCGGCTTGCCGGTGGTGCCGCCGCTGGTCTGCAGCTTCATCGGCGTCGTCTGCATCTTGCCGAAGACGTCGCCATTGATCAGGCCGAACGGCGGGTTCTCTTCCTGGTCCTTCTTGATATCCGCGGAATCGAACATCGGCAGCTTGACGATATCGTCGATGCTTTTGATGTCGCCCGGCTCGAGGCCTACGGCCTTCCAGCGGCGTTTATAGAAGTCGTTCTGCCAGCCGGTGATCATCAGATCGAGGAATTGCTCGTTCTGGAAGGCGCGGATCTGGTCGGCTGACCAACGCCAGCGTGTCTGCTCGAACACATCCGGCACCGGATACTTCCTATAGAGCGCGTCCCAGTCGATCGACCGGTGATAGATTGGCAAACTGCTTTCGGTAATATTTCGGTCGACAACCGACATAGAAGTCTCCGTCAAAATTCCAAACTTCTGCGCGGCAAACCGCCGCGCTTGGCGGCGTCATCCCGCACTCGCACTCTCGTCTCAGGTCTTGTAGGCCGGGGCGTCGCGGTCGAGCTTCCGCAGCAGCGCGCGCCACGTCATTTGATTGAACGGCGCATTGCCGTCGGTGATGATCCGCGCCTGACCGATGGTGGCGTCGAGCACGGGTTGCGGCGGAACGTAGGCCTTCACCGTTCCGGCGCCGGAACGAACCTGCGTTTCGCAGGCCCGGATCAGCAGCAGCGCGAGCATATAGGCCTCGTGAATAGAGTGGCCCCACAGCACGAAGCCGTGGCCTCGTTGCAGCACGATCTGGCTGTCGCCGAAATTCTTGGCGAGGCGCTGGCCTTCCTCGTCGGTCGACAGCAGGCCTTCGTAGTCGTGATATCCGATCGGCCCGAGCCACATCGCATATTGATTGCCGCGGATGAGCCCCTGTTCCTGCATCGCGACGGCGGTGGCGTACTTCGTGTGCAAGTGCATCACGCACTGTGCTTGTGGGTAAGCGTCGTAGATGCCCTTGTGGAACGGGAAGGCGAATTTGTGCGGCATCTCGTCGCTCGGCACGACGTGATTGCACTTATCGTCGAGCTTATGCAGGTTCGACGCCGTGACTTCCTCGAACAGGATGGCCGCCGGATGCATCAGATATTGGTTCGGGTGACCGGGGACGCGCGCCGACAAGTGCGCAAACAGCAATTCATCCCATTCGTTCAACGCCGCCAATCTGAAGGCGGCAGCCAGATCGACGCGGGCCTTCCATTCCTCGGCGCTTATACCGGGCTTTAAAGCGGGCGCTGTTGATTGCATCGACGTTCCCCCTTCTTGCCATTGAAGCGAGCCGCATTTTTTAACGGCTTTGGCCCGGCCAGGGATTCCGGTCAGGCACGCAATCATAGCCGCGAAGCAGCCCGCGCAGGAAATGAAGTATTTCAGCCTGAACTATGAAATCCCGCCATGACCCGAAGCCCGCGCTATTTGGCCTTCTTGGCCACAGGGCCTTTGTTTGTGCGGGTCTTGGGCAACTGGTTGGCGATCTCGTGCAGTATTTTGGTCATCCAGCGGTTGGCGGCGTCATTGCCAAGTTGGGGATGCCAAACGATGCGGGTCGGCTGAAGTGGCAGTTCAACCGGGCAACTGACGACTTTGAGCTTGTAGAGCTCACTGCACATTTCGCCAACGCGGCGTGGAATGCACATTACGTAGTCGGTGTCGAAAATAATGGGTGGGGCGAGGGCGAACTGGCTCACCGTCAGGACATGCCTTCGCACCAGGCCCTTGAGTTCAAGCACGCGATCGATACGGCCGGTATGGGTTGGCATGATGCCGTCGACCGGGATGTAGACGTGCTTGGCTGCGGCGTAGCTTTCCAGCGTCAGCGGCTTCTTGCCGAGAGGATTCTTCGGCGACATCACGACGACCACACCGTCTTCGTACAGTAATTCCGTGGCGAAGCGATCCGGCGGCTGGTCGATCATGCCGACGACAAGGTCGGCTTCCTGCTTGTCGAGCAGGCCCCAGACGTTTTGCATGACGTTAAGTTTGATCCGGAGATCGACGTGTGGCGCGCGCGCCTTTACGACTTCGACAAGCTGATTGAGGTGCAGCGTTGCGGCATAGTCGGTCATCGCGATCTGGAAGGTGTGGACGGCCTTGGCCGGGTTGAAGTCGGTTGGCGCAAGCGCCGCACGAATATGCGCCAGCGTGGGAATGACGGCGGTCGACAGCGCAATAGCTCGCGGGGTCGGCCGCATTTCTCCCGAGCCGCGAATGAACAACTCATCCTTCAACACCAGCCGCAGCCGGTTCAGGGCGTGGCTTATGGTCGATTGCGAAACATTGAGCCGTTGTGCGGCGCGCGTCACGCTGCGTTCCTGCATCACCGCTTCGAAGACGAAGAGCAGGTTCAAGTCCATCCGGGCGAGATCGTCGGCTCTCATCGCGCGGCGGGCCGAGAGTCGGCCGGCGGGCATGGGCAATTAAGCGACGATGAAAAAACAGGCTTCAAGGCGAGTCCCCAATGGATTTTTTTGTCACTACAGCACATGCTCTGTGCAGCAGCCAGCTTTACGGGGGAAGCACGCCTTTCTCTGGCGCTTGCGATTTTCATACTGTGACAACCAGGCGCACAATGGCCGAGACCACGTCAACGAAGCGTCCGACGCGTCCAGCGCCACCGCGCATCGACGAGACCGGGCTGATCCAGGTTCTTAAGGATCTGTTCGACAGTTGGCGCGTCTCGCTGAAAGAGGGATTCAAAGGCCTGACAGCAACCGGCAATGTGGTTCCCGGGCTTTTTCCGCTCCGCAAGACCGGTGTTTCCACCAAGCCAATGCTGGAGGCCGCCAGCGCATTCCTGGCGACGCTCGATGATGCGCAACGCGTGGCAGTGAGCTTTCCCATCGACAGTGAAGTGTGGCGGCACTGGAGCAATATTCACCGTAACCTCATGCGCCACGGTCTCTGCCTCGCCGAGTTGGATGGCCCACAGCGTGAAGCGGTCTATGCGTTGCTGCGCGTAAGCTTGGGTGGGCATGCCTATGACACCGCCCGCAAGTCGATGAAGCTGAACGAGACGCTGGCGGAGATGACGGGCTTGCCGCTGGAGTTCGGCGAGTTTTTCTACTGGATAAGCATTTTCGGCGTTCCGTCGCTCGACCAGCCCTGGGGCTGGCAGCTCGACGGCCATCATTGCAACATCAACTGCTTCGTGCTTGGCGATCAACTGGTGCTGTCGCCGATGCTGCTCGGTTCGGAGCCGATCACCGCCGAGGACGGCGTCTATCGGGGCATGACTGTGCTGCGCGAGGAAGAAAGCGAGGGCTGGGCCTTTATGAATGGGCTCAGCCCCGAGCAGCGCGCCCGTGCAACGATCGGCATGGAGCTGCCTTTCGACGGCTACGCGTCCGGGTTCAAGGACAACATTGCCGTGCCCAACGATGGTTTGCCCTATCGCGAAATGACCGGGTCGCAACAACGCACGCTGATGGAATTGCTCAAGCGGTACACCGACCGCCTGCCGGGCGGGCATGCGCACGTCCGCCTGGACGAAGTGAGTGCTTATTTAAACGAGACAGTTTTCGCCTGGATCGGGCAATTCGATTCGGTCAGTCCGTTTTATTACCGGGTTTACAGCCCGGTGATTTTCATCGAGTTCTATCATCAGCCCGGTGTCGCGCTGCCGGATACGGGCTACAGCCGCCGGCACGCGCACGCGCTCGTGCGCACGCCGAACGGCAACGATTACGGCCGTGCGCTGCTGAAACAGAGTTTAGACCGGCCAAAGTGATTATGCCGGTATTGCCGGCTACGCCCGATATCGCGGCATGATACGCGCGGCGTTGCCGCGCTCGATGCCTTCAATTTCCGCCGCGCTGAACATGCCGGTGAGGCGCAATCCCGCCGAGGCCTCTTTGGCCGTGCCGAACGGCGAGTCGGTGCCCAGCAGGATCTGAGTCGGTCTGACTATTTTCGTCAGGGCCGCCAGGGGGTACACCGTCGTCGCCGACGCGGTGTCGTAACAGAACCGCTGCATATAATAGGCGGGCCCTTGCGGCAGTCTCGACTGTAAATCCTTGCGCTGATCGAAATAGGCAACGAACCGTTGCATCAATCCCGGCGCTGTCCCGCCGGCGTGAGAAAATATCCACTGGATGTCGGGAAACTTCGCCGCGGTTCCGCTGAACAACAGGCTGGCGATGGTGCGTGCCGTGTCCGTGCCCAATTCTATGATGGGCTCAGGGACGTCCGGAATCAGATTGCGGCAGCAGTCATTGCGGTTTGGATGTGTGAACACGATCGCTTTGCGGCGGTTCAGTTCTTCCATGATCGGCGTAAACGCGGCATCCCCGAGGAATTTACCTTGATAGTCGGTCATCATGCAGATGCCGTCGACCT
>CAITEM010000013.1 GCA_903891395.1 uncultured Hyphomicrobiales bacterium
AAGACGAAAAGGCCGCCGAAAGGCGGCCTTTTTGCTGTTTGCAGCCCGCGGAATTTGAACAAGTTCCATCCTGGCGCATTATCGTTCGCATGGCACGCGGCGCCTCGTCCTCGAAACTCGTGATCTACGCGGCGCTCGCCGGCAACCTGCTGGTGGCGCTGACGAAGTTTGGCGCCGCTTGGTGGACCGGCTCGTCGGCGATGCTGAGCGAGGCGATCCACTCGCTGGTCGACACCCTGAACCAGATATTGCTGCTGTACGGCCTGCATCGCGCCGCCCAGCCGCCCGACGACCTGCATCCGCTCGGCTTCGGCCGCGAAATCTACTTCTGGAGCTTCATCGTCGCGTTGCTGATGTTCACCATCGGCGCCGGCGTGACGCTGCTGGAAGGCATCGGCCATATTCGACACCCCGAGAGCATCGTCGATCCGAGCGTCAACTATATCGTGCTGGTGGTGTCAGCGTTGTTCGAAGGCGCCACGTTGCTGATCGCACTGCGCGAATTCCGCAACAAAAAGGGCAGCACCGGATATTTCGAGGCGGTCCGGCGCAGCAAGGACCCGCCTTCGTTCATCGTGCTGTTCGAGGACAGCGCCGCGTTGCTGGGCCTGATCATCGCGTTCGTCGGTACCTTTCTCGCCGAGCGGCTGGCAATGCCGGTGCTCGACGGCGTGGCCTCGATCGGCATCAGCCTGCTGCTGGCGATGACCGCGTTGGCGCTGGCGCGCGAAAGCAAGGAATTGCTGATCGGCGAGTCGGCAAGCCCGCGGGTGCGCGACTCGATTGTCGAGATTGCCTGCCAGCAGCCGAATATCGAGCGCGCCAATTTGTTTCTCACCGTTCACCTGGCGCCGGACCAGATCGTCGTGGCGATCAGTGTGGAATTTGCCGACAAGCTCAACACAACACAGATCGAGGAGACCGTGCTGGCGCTGGAGCACGCCATTCACGCCAAGCACAAGGATATTATAGCGGTGTTCGTGAAGCCGCAGACCGACGGCACTTTCAAGTCGCGCCGCCAGGCTCGCCGCAGCCGGACCAAGAAGCCGCGACCTGAAGTGCCCGTTGTTTAGTTGCTTGGGGCGTTGAATTTCAGCGGCGCGGGGCCGTTCAGGACAATGCTGCCGCCTTCGTGCCGCCAGTCGGTGACGGCGGCAAATTTCTCCACCAGCGTGCCGTCGGCCGCCATGCGCTCCGGCGTACATTGGCCGTTGCCCTGCATCTGCGGCAATTCGTCGGGCAATTGCGCGACCTCGATCTTCAGCGCGCTATCGGAGAACTCGACGTGGGCGGGAACGCTTTTGCACCACAGGTCGATGATAGCGTTACCGCTGCTTTCGACCGTAATGCTCGGCATGCGCTTGCCCGGCTTCATCGGCGGCGTGTTGAGCAGCAGTTCCTGATCGAACGGGAAGCGGTCGGCGAGCTGCGCCCTGCCCTCGCTCTGCGCCACCAAGGCCGCCAGCAAGACGCCGCAGACAAAGAAAACCCGACCTGAACGCAGGCAATCGAATCGCATTATCGTCTCCGCAAGGCTGCCCTTGGACCTGAAATGCAGGCTGCCGGCCGCGCCGTCAAGCGAACGCGAAAGTGCCGAATTTTTTCGGCTTTTATGACGGTGTGCCAGCGCAAGAACACCGCCGGCTTAGTCATTAGTCTGTATCGGGTGACGCGAACTTATAAACCAAATTCTACCGCCCGCGGCGGTCTCGCCGGACGGGTCCAACACGGACGCCCTTGATAAACCCGGTTTATGAGGCAAATAGAGCCCAATTAATTGGTTCGATTATCCGTCACCATCGATTGCCGCGTCAGCAGCGCCGCTTCCCATCCCGACAGGAGACCGCCCGTGAGAGGCCTTTTCTCGACACTCGCCACCGTCTGGCGAATCGCCAGCCCGTATTTCCGTTCGGAGGATCGCTGGACCGCCCGCATCCTGCTGGCGGCCGTCGTCGCCATTGAATTGTCGATCGTCGCCATCACGGTGCTGCTGAACACCTGGAACGCCAATTTCTACAACGCGCTACAGGACAAGAACTGGGACGCCTTCGTCTACCAGCTCGGCTATTTCTGCGTGCTGGCGGCGCTCTTCATCGCGCTCGCGGTCTACCAGCTCTATCTCAACCAATGGCTCCAGATCCGCTGGCGGCGCTGGCTGACGCAACACTACATCGACAACTGGCTCACCGGCGCCAACCACTATCGCATGCAGTTGCTGGGCGACGCCGCCGACAACCCCGATCAGCGCATCGCCGAGGACATCCGCTTTTTCATCGACAACGGTAATTCGGGAATCCTGACACTCGGCCTCGGCCTGCTGAATTCGGTGGTGACGCTCGGCTCGTTCGTCGTGATCCTGTGGACGCTGTCGGCGACCGCGCCGCTTCATATGTTCGGCAGCGTCTGGAACATCCCGGGCTATCTGGTCTGGGCCGCCCTGCTCTATGCGGTGATCGGCACCGTGCTGACGCATCTGATCGGGCGGCCTCTGGTCGCGCTCAATTTCCAGCAGCAGCATTTCGAAGCCGACTTCCGCTTCAACCTGGTGCGGGTGCGGGAAAACTCCGAGCAGATCGCCTTGCTCGAAGGCGAAAAGGCCGAGGATACGCGCCTGCGCTCGAGCTTCAGCCGCGTCGTGGCGAACTGGATGCTGATCATGACGCGGACCAAGCGGCTGACGTTTCTCACCGCCGGCTACGGCCAGGTCTCGACCGTGTTTCCGTTCGTCGTCGGCGCGCCGGCCTATTTCGCCGGCGCCATCCAGCTCGGCGGCCTGATGCAGACGGCGTCGGCTTTCGGCAGCGTGCAGAACGCGCTGTCGTTCTTCATCAACGTCTACCGCGGCCTGGCCGAATGGCGCGCGGTGATCGAACGTCTTGACGGCTTCGACCGCTCGGTGGCGGCTGCCAAAGCCGTCGCCGTGACGCCGCCGCGCATCGAGGTGACACCGGGCGCCGCGCCTGCCATCGCCTTCACCGATCTGGCGGTCAAATTGCCGAACGGCGCGCCGCTGGTGACCGCAACCGGACTGAATATCGCGCTCGGCGACAAGGTGCTGGTCAGCGGGCCGTCGGGCTCCGGCAAGTCGACGCTGTTCCGTGCGCTGGCCGGCATCTGGCCGTTCGGCACCGGCGCCATCGCGTTGCCGGCGAACGCCAAGGTGATGATGCTGCCGCAACGGCCGTATTTCCCGATCGCGCCGCTCGCCGCCGCCGTCGCCTATCCGGCGGAGCCGGGACGCTACGACAGCGCCCAGATCGCGGCGCTCATCGCGGCCGTCGGCCTGCCCGCGCTGGCCGCGCGCATCGACGAAGAGGCGCACTGGAACCGGATGCTATCGCTCGGCGAGCAGCAGCGTCTCGGGCTGGCGCGCGCGCTGCTGCACGCGCCGGATTATCTGTTCCTCGACGAGGCCACGGCCTCGCTCGATGAGCCCGCGGAGGCCGCGCTATATGAATTGCTGGCGCAACGGCTGGCGGCCGCGACCATCGTGTCGATCGGCCACCGCGCGACGCTGGCCGCGTTCCACCGCCGCCGGCTGGCCTTCACTCGCGAC
>CAITEM010000014.1 GCA_903891395.1 uncultured Hyphomicrobiales bacterium
AGAACCTGCGCCAGCTGGTCACCGGGCAGACGGCGCAGCAGCAGCCGTTCGGCCAGCGCGCCCATCGCCGCGACGGCGAGCGTCGCCAGAATCGCGGCGAGCCAGAAGTTGAGTTTGAAGCCGAGCAGGCCGACAACGAAGGTCGCGCCGACATAGGCGCCGAGCATGAACAGCGAGCCATGCGTCAGGTTCGGAATCCGCATCAGCCCGAAGATCAACGAAAAGCCCGCCGACAGCAGAAACAGCAGCCCGCCGAACGTTATGCTGTTGACCGTCAGCACCAGCCAGAAATTCATTGTCGAAAATTTCCTGCGGCCACTCTCTGTCCTGTCATTCCGGGGCGCGAACGAAGTGAGCGAACCCGGAATCCAGGGGCTGGTTACGTTGGCTCTGGATTCCGGGTCCCGGCCTTTGGCCGGTCCCGGAATGACCAGCTCTTTGCGCCGTGATCAGCTCTTCAGCGGCGGGTAATTGCGCGAGTAGACCGGCGCACTGAGGAACTTCTTCTCGTCGTAGGTCCAGAATTGGCTGACGTCGTGGTAGGTCTTGACCGTCTTGTTGACGAGCTTGCCGTTCACCTTTTCGACGCGGCGAATGAAGAAGTCGCCGATCACGTTGCCGTAATGGTCGTACTTGATCGGGCCCCGCGGCGTCTCCGTCAGTTCGACCGAACGCAACGCCTTCATGAAGGCGTCCTTGTCATCGGACTTGCCGTTGGTCTTTTCGAGACCCGCGGCGACGGTTTGCGCGGCGACATAGAGCCCCGAAGCATAGAAGCCGGGGTCGACGCCGTAATCCTTCTGCATCGCGGCGACGAAACGCTTGTTGCTATCGTGATCGTAGTCGAGCGTGTAGGGGCACGAGGAGTACATGCCGACGGCTTCGTCGCCGAACGAGCGCATCAGCGCGTCGTCGCCACCGGTCTCGCCGGTGACGACCGGAAATTTCAGGCCGGCGGCGGCATAGGTCTTGAGGAAGCGCAGCGGGTTCGAACCGGCGAAGCCCTGGCATACGCCGTCGCAATCGCCGATCTGGGCGACGAAGGGCGTGTAGTCCGGCGTCACCAGCGGTGGCCAGATCTTGTTGACGATCTTGCCGCCGCCTTCCTCGAAGGTCTGCTGGAAGCCGCCCATCTGTTCATGACCGAAGGCGAAGTCTTCGGAGATCGTCACGATCCGCTTTAGGTTCAGTTCCTTTGCCGCGAAGTCGGCCATCGGATGCATCGCCTGCGACGAGCATGCCGACGGCCGCAGGAAGTACGGGTTTGGGCGGCGCTGCGTCATGTCCTCGGCACCGGCGAGGCTGAGCATCGGCGTCTTCTGTTCGGCGATGTAGTCTGTGATCGCGAGCAGTTCGAAGGCGGCGAGCGGGCCGAGAATGGCATCGACTTTTTCGCGCTCAACCAGTTCCTGCGCCTTGGTCTTGGTGCCGGCCGGATTGCCGCCGGTGTCGGCGGTCACCAGATCGACCTTGCGGCCGGCGAAGGTGTAGTTCTTTTCCTTCAGGAAGGTGACGACACCCTGTTCCATCTGGATGCCGCCCTGCGCGAGCGGGCCGGTCTTGACGGTGAGCAGGCCGAGCTTGAAAGGCGCCGATTGCGCAAGCGCCGGCGATGGAAACTTGAACGTCGCGAGCGCTGCGCCGGCAGCCGTGCCGGCCATAAATTGACGACGCGTGACCTTACGAGACATTTGCATTCCTCCCTGGTCGCCCCTGAGGGGCTTAATTTTTGATTGGCCTGTACGGCCATTTTTTAGGCAGCAAGCGGGATGTGTCGTCGAACGTATTTTTACTTTCGGCCTTTCGTTTCCGCGGGCACACCGATCCGAACACATCATCCGCTAATGTATTCCACCCTGTAAAGCCCCGTCGGGCCCGCACCCGCACGGCGGTGGGCAGACGGAACACATTGACGGTTATGAATTGATGGAAATGGTGCGCGCTTATTCGGCCGGCTGCGCCAGCCCGTCCTTGCCGCTACCCAGCACTGGCGCGGGCTTGCGTCGGGTAATCCAGGCCGACAACTGGTCGAGATACAGATAGACGACCGGCGTCGTGAACAGCGTCAGCGCCTGGCTCACCAGCAGGCCGCCGACCATGGCGTAACCGAGCGGCTGACGGATCTCGGAGCCGGTGCCGTTGCCGAGCATCAGCGGCACGCCGCCGAGCATGGCCGCCATCGTCGTCATCATGATCGGACGGAAGCGCAGCAGCGCGGCGCGGCGGATGGCGTCAAGCGGCGCCATGCCTTGGTCGCGCTCGGCCGCGATGGCGAAGTCGATCATCATACTGCCGTTCTTCTTGACG
>CAITEM010000015.1 GCA_903891395.1 uncultured Hyphomicrobiales bacterium
AGGCTGCGTTTTTCGGACACCGGCTTGAAACGTTCCAGCTTCAGGCCGATCCGGTGTGGACGCCGGAGACCAAGAGCAATGTCAACAACTCGCCGGACGCTACCAGTCAGGCTATTGACTACATCCGCAAGGCCGGATTGAAGACCAAGCGCATCGCATTCGAATTCGCCTTCATGCCTTATGACGCTGCGAAGATGCTGCGCGACGCTTTCCTCGATACGGACTACGTCGACGCGCTGTTCGTGCTCGAAGCGCAGCGCGCGATCAAATCGGTCGACGAACTGGCGAAGCTAAAAACCGCGTCGGCCGGCGTCATCGATTCAATGACCGCTGTGATCGCCAAGCACGGCCCCGGTTCGACCAAGAAAGAACTGGTCGAGGCGTTGCGCCGCGAGGAGACCAACCGCGGCATGACCTTCGAGTATTGCCTCATCACCACCGGCACCAGCCTCAACCGCGCCCCGACCGAGCAGGTCTGGGGCAAGGGCGATATCCTGTCGCTCGACTCCGGCGGTAATTATCACGGCTACATCGGCGATATTTGCCGCATGGCGATCCACGGCGAGCCCGATGCTGAACTCGTCGATTACTTGGGCGAGATTGAGACCATTCAGCGTGCCGCGTTCAATGCAACGAAGCCGGGCGTGCCCGGCAAGGCAATCTACGCCGCGGCCGAACCGCTGGTGCAGAAGTCGAAGCACCACAAGTATCTCGACTTCCTGGCGCACGGCATGGGTTTGGTCAGCCACGAGGCGCCGCGACTGCAGCCGAATTCGCCGATGCGATATCCGGACGCCCACTCCAACACGCCGCTCGAAGCCGGCATGGTGGTGTCGATCGAGACCACGATGCTGCATCCGAGCCGCGGCTTCATCAAGCTGGAAGACACCGTGATCGTGACCGACACGGGTCACGAGGTTTACGGCGAGGGCATCCGCGGCTGGAACCGGGGCGGAACGGCGGTGCGGTAGCGTCTACCGCTTCACCGCCGCGTCGGTCTGCGCCGCCAGATTGCGCAGATCGTCCGCTACCTCGACGGGGTAGGCCGCACCGTCTTGCAATAGCCGCAACGGTTCCGGCAGCCGCGCCAGATCGCGCGCAGCGCGCTCGCGGATCTGTACCAGCGTCGGCGCCGTCCCGATACGCTTGCCGCCGCGCATCACCGGCACGATCAGGGCTTCGCCCGGCTGCTTGTCGGTTTCGGTCGAGAGAATATCGCCGGCCATGCGGCCGTCGGTATCGTAGGCGCGCCAGACCTGCTTACGGCCGGGCCAGGTCTGCTTGCCTGCGGATAATTTGCGCTTCGGCTGCCCGCCATATTCCTGCAGTTTATAGGCGCAGTCGAACGCGGGTGCATCGATCGAAGTGGCGAGACTGACGCCGATGCCGTAGCCGTCGATCGGCGCGCCGGCCTTTGCCATATTCAGCAAGACGTCCTCGTCGACACCGCCGCTCACCAGAATGATGACGCTGGTCAGGCCGCCCTCATCGAGAATGCCACGCACCATCCGTGCACCTTCGGCCAGATCGCCGCTATCGATGCGAACGCCGCGGATCGAAATGCCGTCTTCGGCCAGCTTGGGCGCCAGTTCGACCACTTTGCGCGCACCGGCCTCGGTGTCGTAGGTGTCGATCAACAGGATGACTCCGTCCGGCCGCGCGCGCGCAAAATTCTCGAAGGCCTGCATCTCGTCGTCGTGCACCTGCACGAAGGAGTGCGCCATGGTGCCGACGATCGGTACGCCGTAGCGCTGCCCGGCCTCGACATTGGCGGCGCCGCCAAAACCCGCGATGTAACTGGCGCGCGCCGAATAGAGCCCGGCCTCCGCGCCATGCGCGGTGCGCAGGCCGAAATCAGCCAGCACCTTGTCCGGCGCCGCCAGTACCATGCGCGCCGCCTTCGACGCGATCAGCGTCTGGAAATTCAGGATGTTGATCAGCCGCGTCTCGACCAGTTGCGCTTGTGGCAGCGGTGCCATGATGCGCAGCAGCGGCTCATTCGGAAAACACACGCTGCCTTCGGGGATGGCGTGCACGTCACCGGTGAAGCGGAAAGCGGCGAGATAGTCGATCAGGTTATGGCGAAAGCGGCCGGTGCTTTTCAGCCAGTCGATCTCGGCTGCGGAAAACTGCAACCCCTCGAGGTAGGACAGCGCGTCGTCGAGCCCTGCAGCCAGCAGAAAGCCGCGCCGCGCCGGCAGCCGGCGCACGAAGTATTCGAATACGGCCTCTTTGGTCTCGCCACGGTCCAGATAGGCCTGGATCATGTTGAGCTCGTAGAGGTCGGTCGTGAGCGGGCTTTGTAACGTCATTCCGCGTGCGCTGTGCGCTCCAATGTGAAGGGAGTGGTAGCCCAGCCGGCAGGTTGCGCCAAGCCGGGAGTTCCGAACACGCATGGCGCACTTGCGCTATAGTCTCGGGCGGGCACCGGAAGCATTGGCAAGTTCATGTATCGTGCAGCGATCGGCCATCGGACTTATACCTTTCCCGATCTGCGAACGCTGCTGGCCAAGGCGACCCCGCTGCGCAGCGGCGACCGGCTGGCCGGGCTCTGCGCCGAGACCGGCGAGGAGCGCGTCGCCGCGCAGTTCGCGCTGGCCGACGTGCCGCTGACGACGTTTCTCAACGAGGCCGTGGTGCCTTACGAGAGCGACGAGGTCACCCGCCTCATCATCGACAGCCACGACAAGGCTGCTTTCGCCGCCGTGGCGCATCTGACCGTCGGCGGATTCCGCGACTGGCTGCTATCGGACGAGGCGACGACGCCGGTCTTGTCCACGCTCGCGCCCGGCGTCACGCCGGAGATGGCGGCGGCGGTCAGCAAGATCAGCCGGTTGCAAGACCTGATGGTGATGGCTGCGAAATGCTCGGTGGTCACTCGCTTCCGCAACACCATCGGCCTGCCGGGACGGCTGTCCGTGCGCTTGCAGCCCAATCATCCGACCGACGATGCACGCGGTATTGCCGCCAGCATTCTTGACGGTCTTTTGCTGGGCTCCGGCGACGCGGTGATCGGCATCAATCCGGCGACCGACAGCCCGCAGCGGACGCACACGCTGTTGTCCATGCTTGATGACATCCGAGCTAAACTCGACATTCCGACCCAGAGCTGCGTGCTCGCCCACGTCACGACGACGCTGGAACTGATCGGTAAAGGCTCGCCGGTCGATCTGGTGTTCCAGTCGATCGCCGGTACGCAAAGCGCCAACAAGAGTTTCGGCATCGACCTCGCGCTGCTGCGCGAGGCGCGCGACGCGGCGTTATCGCTCAAGCGCGGCACTGTTGGCGACAACGTCATGTATTTCGAGACCGGGCAGGGCAGTGCGCTGTCGGCCAACGCCCATCATGGCGTCGACCAGCAGACGGTGGAGGCGCGCGCTTACGCGGTTGCCCGCGCTTTCAAGCCGCTGTTAGTCAACACCGTGGTCGGCTTTATCGGCCCGGAATATCTGTTCGACGGCAAGCAGATCACGCGCGCTGGCCTGGAGGATCACTTCTGCGGCAAATTGCTCGGTCTGCCGATGGGCGTCGACGTTTGCTACACCAATCACGCCGAAGCCGATCAGGACGACGCCGATGCGTTGCTCGCCTTGCTGGTGCCCGCCGGGGTCAATTTCATCATGGGCGTGCCGGGCGCCGACGATGTCATGCTCGGTTACCAGAGCACGTCGTTCCACGATGCGCTGGCGATGCGCGACCTCTACGGCCGTAAACCCGCGCCGGAATTCGAAGCCTGGCTTACGAAGCAGGGGCTGATGGATAGGGAGAACCGCATTCGGCCGCGTGAATTGCCGTTGCAATTCCAGGCGCTGTTGCCCGTATCATGACGAAACCTCCGACCACATCGGAAGGCGGCGCACTTTGGACAAGCTTGCGCAAGCTGACGCCCGCCCGCATCGGCCTCAAGCGCAGCGGCGCCTCGCTGGCCACCGGCCCGCTGCTGGAAATCCAATTGGCCCATGCCCGCGCCCGCGACGCGGTGCATGCGCCGCTCGACACGCAGCGTCTCGCCGCCGAACTCGCGGTTCTCGATGGGCCGGTTCTCACTGTGGCCAGCGCCGTCGAGGACAAAGCGGGTTATCTGATGCGCCCCGATCTCGGCCGTAAACTTGCGCCCGATGCGGATGGCATTCTGACGTCGTCCCGTGGCCAATACGATATCGTGTTCGTCATCAGCGATGGCCTGTCGGCTGGCGCGGTGCAGACGCATGCCGTGCCGGTGCTTTCCATCGCGCTGGCGGATTTGCGCACGCAAGGCTGGCGCATTGCGCCGTTCGTCATCGTGCACCACGGCCGTGTCGCCATCGGCGATGCCATTGCCACGGCGCTCGGCGCGACGTGTGCGGCGGTTATGATCGGGGAGCGTCCAGGCCTGTCGGCCCCGGACAGCATGGGCGCCTATCTGACGTGGCAGCCGTCGGCGCAGACCAGCGATGCCGACCGCAACTGCATCTCTAACATCCGTCCCGCCGGGATCGGCTATGCCGACTCGGCCTTTAAGCTCGTTCACCTGCTGGCTGCGATGCGGGCTAAAGGCCGCTCAGGCGTCCAGTTGAAGGATCTGTCGGACCGGTTGCTGATTGGGAGTAAATGAGGCGGCAAAAAGAGCCGCAAGGTGGATGGCTCCCCGGGCTGGGATCGAACCAGCGACATTTCGATTAACAGTCGAACGCTCTACCGCTGAGCTACCAGGGAACAACACGGCATCTATA
>CAITEM010000016.1 GCA_903891395.1 uncultured Hyphomicrobiales bacterium
CGCATCGAGGCGATCGAGAGTTTCGCCGCCGACGTCGCGCATGAATTGCGCAATCCGCTGACGTCGCTGCGCTCGGCGGTGGAAACTTTGCCGATGGCCAAGACCGACGCCAACCGCAAGCGGCTGCTCGACGTCATCGGGCACGACGTGAAGAGGCTCGACCGCTTGATCTCGGACATTTCCGACGCCAGCCGTCTCGACGCCGAACTGCAACGGCAGGAAGTCGCGCCCGTCGATCTGTCCAGCCTGCTCGACGCGCTGGTGAAGGCGGCGAACGAAGTTCACAATACCGACGTCAAAGTGACGCTCAGCTTCGAAGGCGGCGCACCGCGCGATTTCAAAGTGCCGGGCCATGACTCGCGGCTTGGCCAGGTGGTCAGCAACCTGGTCGATAACGCACGCTCGTTCTCGCCGCCCGGCGGCACCGTGCGCATCATCTGCCGCAAACTGAAGAGCCAGGTCGAGATCGTGGTCGAAGACGACGGGCCTGGCGTACGGCCGGAAGCTTTGGAGAAAATCTTCGAGCGTTTCTACACCGACCGACCGCATCAGGGTTTCGGACAGAACTCCGGTCTTGGTCTGTCGATCACCAAGCAGATCGTCGAAGCCCATGGCGGCACGATTCGCGTCGATAACCGCACGGTGCCCGCGGGCCGGGGCGAAGAGCCGCAGGTGCTTGGCGCCCGCTTCACGGTTCGCCTGCCGGCGATGTAATGGCATCATCGACCATCCACGCTTCGGCGATTCTGGTCGGCGCCAAGGCCGTGCTGATCCGAGGACCGTCCGGCTCCGGCAAATCGCGGCTGGTCTGGGATCTTCTTGAAGCGGCGGCGCAAGGCGCCCTGCCTTTCGCCCGTCTGGTGGCCGACGATCGCGCCTTCGTCGAAGTTAAAAACGGCCGCCTGCTGGTGCGCCCTGCCCCGCAACTGGCCGGTATGATGGAAGTACATGGTCTCGGCATCCGGCGGCTGGATTACGAACCCGTCGCCTTGGTGGGTCTGGTTGTTGACCTTGCGGATGCGGATGCTGCGAGAATACCGGCCGAAGAAATCCAGGTCGTCCAATTCGACGGGGTCACGATCCCGCGACTTTTGGTTGCAATTGGAACAAATGCCCTACCCTTGGTGTTGGCCTCGATGAGGACCACAGCCAAGGTCGATTGACCTTGAGGGGATAGTTGGGTACCTCCGCGCCTCTGCTGGAAAAATTAACGATAACGGGCCTAGGATTGCCCGCACCAAAAACGGACAATCGAGCCCTCCCTTGGTCCCGCCTTTCCGCAGTGCAGCAGAGCGCCTATATAGCGAGGAAGCCCCTTGCAATGGGCTTTCGAATGGGCATGAATGCCCCCCCATTCGTGCGGCGCAGCGAAGCGCCCGCGAGGAGTTCGGGATGATCGGCCTCGTTTTAGTAACTCATGGGCGGCTCGCGATCGAGTTCCGCTCGGCGCTAGAGCACGTCGTCGGGCCGCAGCGCCAGATTGAGGCCATTACCATCGGCCCCGAGGATGACGTTGAGCAGTGCCGCAAGAATATTCTCGAGGCGGTCAAACGCGTCGACAGTGGCGAAGGCGTGGCCATCCTCACCGACATGTTTGGCGGCACGCCGTCCAATCTCGCGATTTCGGTGATGAGCCAGCCCAAGGTCGAAGTGCTGGCCGGTATCAATCTGCCGATGCTGATCAAGCTCGCTAAAGTGCGCGAAACCTGTCCGCTTGAAGACGCGGTCGCCGCCGCCCAGGAAGCCGGCCGCAAGTACTGTACGATCGCGAGCCGGGTACTCAACGGTAAATGAACGGGCCCGCTCGAGGGGACGTCCCTGACGAGCACTCCGTTCCGGTGGTGCGTGAAGTCGAAATCGTCAACAAGAAGGGCCTGCACGCCCGGGCGTCAGCCAAATTCGTGCAGATGGCCGAGCAGTACAATGCCGCCATTATCGTGACCCGCGGTCACGAAACCGTCGGCGGCACATCGATCATGGGCCTGATGATGCTGGCCGCGGCCACCCACACCACCATCACCATCCAGGCGACCGGCAAGGAAGCCGCCGCCGCCGTCGAGGCTTTGGTCGGGCTGGTCTCGAACCGGTTTGGCGAAGAAGAGTAGCCGTCTCCTGAAGCGGCCGCCCGTTACATAAAGAAATCTTTATATCTGCGTTGCAGCCCTCCCGGTGGCCTGTTATAGGCACGCCAAGCCGATCACCCTTATTTTTGTCAGCTGCACAGGATTGCCATGACCGCTTCAGCCAAGCCGAAAACCGAATTCAGCGACTACATCGTCAAGGACATTGCGCTCGCCGCTTTCGGCCGCAAGGAGCTCTCGCTCGCCGAAACCGAAATGCCGGGCCTGATGGCGACCCGCGAAGAGTACGGCCCGAAGCAGCCGCTTAAAGGGGCGCGCATCGCCGGTTCTCTGCACATGACCATCCAGACCGGCGTGTTGATCGAGACGCTGGTCGCGCTCGGCGCGGATGTGCGCTGGGTGTCGTGCAACATCTACTCGACGCAGGACCACGCCGCCGCCGCCATCGCCGCCGCCGGCGTTCCGGTGTTCGCCGTCAAGGGCGAGAGCCTCGAAGAATACTGGGACTACACAGCGCGCATGTTCGACTGGCATGGCGGCGGCTTTCCGAACATGATCCTCGACGACGGCGGCGACGCCACCATGTACGTTCACCTCGGCCTGCGCGCCGAGAACGGCGACACAGCGTTCCTCGACAAGCCGGGCTCGGATGAAGAAGTGATCTTCTTCAAGCTCCTGAAGAAGCAGCTCAAGGAAAAGCCGAAGGGCTACTTCGCCG
>CAITEM010000017.1 GCA_903891395.1 uncultured Hyphomicrobiales bacterium
ATCGGTACGATCTTCCTGCTGGTCTGCCTGGTGCGCGTGCTCAACGGCCACTTCACCCCGACCCAGCATCTCGGCTTCGAGTTCGCGGCCTGGTACTGGCACTTCGTCGACGTGGTCTGGCTGTTCCTGTTCGCCTGCATCTACGTTTGGGGTGCGGGCGTGCCGCACCCGGAGTGATCGGAACGGGGATCTCAATACCAAGGGCGGCGTCACGGCGCCGCCCTTTTGTTTTTGTAGCGCATGATCCCGAAACGGGGGGCCGGTGTTCGGACAAGATCATGCGCGCTAAAAGGACCTGCCGATGAACACGCCCCTTCCCCCCACCGCCTTGCCGATCGCCCGCGGGCTGCGCGGCCGTTGTCCGCGGTGCGGGGAGGGCCATCTGTTCCAGGGCTTCCTGACCGTGCGGCCGGCCTGCGAGAAATGCGGCCTCGATTTCAGCTTCGCCGACGCCGGCGACGGCCCGGCGGTGTTCGTTATTCTGATCGGCGGCGCGATTGTCGTGTTCGCGGCGCTGCTCACCGAAGTTGTCTATCAGCCGCCGTATTGGCTGCATGCGGCGTTGTGGCTGCCGTTGATCCTCCTGGTCACCTTGATGCCGCTGCGGCTGCTCAAGGGCCTGCTCATCAACCTGCAATATTACCACAACGCCGCCGAAGGCCGGCAGGTCGTTCAAGACCCCCGGGGCGACGCGTGACCGCGTCGAGCGGCAGAGGCAGCGTGATCGGCGCGACGGTGTCGGCGGTGGCTTGCGTTGCCATCCTGATCGGGCTCGGCACCTGGCAGCTCGACCGCAAGGTCTGGAAAGAGAATCTGATCGAGACGGTGACCTCGCGCATCGCGCGCGCGCCGGCCGATCTGCCGCCGCGCGCGCAATGGCCGCAGGCGGTTCAGGCCGACAGCGAATTTTCCCGCGTCACCTTTCCGGCGGAATTCCTGCCGGGCGAGGAGGCGCTGGTCTACACCAGCGGCTCTTCGCTCCGTCCCGATGTCACAGGCCAGGGCTATTGGGTGTTCGCGCCAGCGCAGCTTGCCGGCGGCAGCATCGTGCTGGTCAACCGCGGCTTCGTGCCGATGGACCACAAGGACCCCATGACGCGCACCGAGGGCGCGCCGCGCGGCACGGTAGAGGTCGTCGGCGTGATGCGTTGGCCGGAAGCCCGCGGCACGTTCACGCCGGCCGACGATCCCAAGACCAATGTCTGGTACGTCCGCGACATCAAGGCGATCGCGGACAACAAGAAATGGGCGGCCGCCGCACCGTTCTACATCGACCAGGAAGCGCCGGTGCCGCCGGGCGGCCTGCCGCTGCCGGGCAAGATCGAGGTGCATCTGCCCGACAACCACCTGCAATACGCCATCACCTGGTTCGGGCTCGGGCTTGGCCTGGCCGGTGTCTATGTCGTCTGGGTGGTGGGCCGGCTGCGGCGGCGCTTCTAAGTCATTTCTCTATGTGAAATGCGAGTTGGGATTGTCGTAGATTAAGCGGCATGATTTAGTGCGCGCAAATTCAACCCCGGGAGAGTGCATGCTGCTGTCAGGTCAGAAAGTCGTCGTCGTCGGAGGTTCGTCCGGCATTGGTCTCGCGACCGCCGCGATGGCCAAGGCGCAGGGCGCCGAGGTGATCATCGCGTCGCGCAGCGCCGACAAGGTGAAGGCTGCCGCCGCGAAAGTCGGGGCCACCGGCATCGTCGCCGACGTCACGAATGACGACAGCGTCGTCAATTTGTTCAAGACCATTGGTGCCGTCGACCACGTCGTCGTCAGCGCGGCGCAGTTGAAGTCGGGGCCGTTCAAGACGGTGTCGATGGAAGACGTGCGCTCGACCATGGAAGGCAAGTTCTGGGGCGCCTGGCGCGTCGCGCGCGCCGCCGAGATCAAGGCCGGCGGTTCGCTGACACTGGTCTCGGGATTCCTCAGCATCCGGCCGCGGCCGAACTCGGCGATCGTCGGCGCATCGAACGGCGCCATCGAGTCGCTGGCGCGCGGCCTCGCGCTGGAGCTGGCGCCGGTGCGCGTCAACTGCGTTTCGCCCGGCATCATCGACACGCCGATCCGCGCCGGCATGCCGGAAGCGGCGCGCAAGGAGATGCTGGCCAAGATCGCGTCCGGCCTGCCGGTCGGCCGCGTCGGCCTCGGCGACGACATCGCGGTGCAGATCCTCGCCTTCATGGCCAACGGATTTGCGACCGGCGCGA
The DNA here is from genome assembly GCA_903891395.1 of uncultured Hyphomicrobiales bacterium. GTDB lineage: Bacteria > Pseudomonadota > Alphaproteobacteria > Rhizobiales > Xanthobacteraceae > Pseudolabrys. The sequence goes on from CAITEM010000017.1 coordinate 2,199, forward strand.
TCGTCTATGTCGATGGCGGCGCGCTGATTGCGTAAGCCTGCAAAAGCCCATAGGCGGCCGGCGTTTTCGCGATTTTCGCGCCGGCCGCCATATTTCCTAAAAGAACTTTAAATCGGCAAAAGCCGGTGAATCTTTGAACTTCGTGCCCAAAATCGATCCATGAAATTGTCATGCGAATCGTGCTAAGATGCACGGGCATGACGGCTCGTAAGATCGTTCCTCGATGAAGAGATCAGGGTATCCCAGTTTCAGGGTACCTTCGTTCGACGAGCCTGCACGTTGCCTTACGGCCATCGCACTTAAAACCTCACACTCTGTCGCGTCCGATAACCCCGTGTCTCCGCATGGGGCGCTTGCGCATGACTATTCCTCTTGAATGCAGCAAAAGGAGTCCGCCTTGGGTAAACACTTCAGCCACAAACACTTCAGCAACAAGCATTTCGGCAAAAAGAACCGTCGCCGGAACGGACGCGAAACTGCTGAGATTATCGAGTTTCAAGGTTCAAAGTTTGAGGCTGAACGAATACTGCCGCCGATCAAGCCGCTGAATCCGACGCAGGCGAATTATCTCGACGCGCTCCGTGTCAGCCCGCAGGTGATCGTGCTCGGCCCCGCCGGCACCGGCAAAACCTGGATCGCCGCCACCCACGCCGCCGACCTCTATCGCACCGGCGCCATCGACAAGATCATTCTGACGCGCCCGAACGTGCCGTGCGGCCGCTCGCTCGGTTTCTTTCCGGGCACGATCGAAGACAAGTTCGCGCCTTGGGCCGCGCCCGTGATCGAAGCCATCAAGGAACGCATTGGTGCCGCCGCCTACGAAATCGCGCTCAAGAACGGCGCCATCGAACTGGTGCCGTTCGAGGTGATGCGCGGACGGTCGTGGAAAAACGCCTTCGTGCTGTTCGACGAGGCGCAGAACAGTTCGGTCGTCGAGATCAAGACGTTCCTGACCCGCATCGGCGAGGACTG
>CAITEM010000018.1 GCA_903891395.1 uncultured Hyphomicrobiales bacterium
GCGGTCCTTCAGACCCATTGCCTTCATCGCCGCCGGCGGCGGGCCGACGAACGCAATGCCGGCGTCGATGCAGGCCTGGGCGAAGGCGGCGTTCTCCGACAGGAAAACGTAGCCGGGGTGGATGCAGTAGGCGCCCGCGCTCTTCGCCGCTTCGATTATTTTCTCGATGACGAGGTAGCTTTGCGCCGCCGGCGACGGCCCGATCGCCACCGCCGCGTCGCACGAGCGCACGTGCAGCGCCTGGGCGTCGGCGGCGGAATAGACCGCGATGGTGCGCAGGCCCATCCGCCTGGCAGTGCGCGCGATACGGCAGGCGATCTCGCCGCGATTGGCGATCAGGACGGATGTGAACATGAAGAGCCCGGGCTTTAGGGTCGAAGCGCCACATTCGACGCCCGCTCATTCCCGCGCAAGCGGGATTATCGCGCCTGCGGGGCCGTGCCTGGAGGCGTCGCCGCCTGGGTCTGCGGCCGCTTCGGCGGCACTGGCACGGCGGGGTCGTCGTCCCCCTTGTCGGACTTGTCAGCCTTCGGCTGCGGTGCGGTTGGCGGAGCGGCGCCCTTCGGCAGCGGCGGCTCGGCGTTCATGATGCTGACCGGCGGGATCGAGGCGGCCGACGGGAAATCGTATTTGCTGGACACCGGACGTCCGGTCGGCGCTTCGGCCACCGGCACACCGGCCGGCGGTACGCCAGCCGGCGGAACGACGGTGGCAACGGTCGCCTGCTTGTCCGGCTCCTTGGCCCAGCCCGGCGCATAGCGCGACACGTATTGATCGTAGATCTGCGCCTTGAGGTTGGCCTTGATCGCCGTGGTGTCGCGCAGCCAGGCGAAAGCGGCGCACTGCTCGGCGGTGCAGCCGTCGCGGGTCGCCAGCACATGGGCGACGATGCCGTAACGGTCGAGTTCGATGGCGCGTCGCGAGGCGGCAAGACCGTTGAGCGCCGAGCGCTGCGTGCCGGCGGCTTCGGCCAGCAGCGACAGCCGCGCCGCCATGTAGCCGACGGCGCGCGCGGCGCTTTGTGGATCGGCGAAGACCTGCTTCTCGCAGGCATTCTCCACCTCGTCACCGGCGCCGCTATCGAGACAGGCGAGCGCCGCGGCGGACTGCACGGCGCCGAGATTGAGCTCGGCGTTGCGTTGCACGAAAGCACGGCGGTCGTTCGCCTCGCGATCGAGCGTCATCTGGTTGACCACCGTCACCACGGCCAGCGCGCCGCCGGCGACCACCGCAAGGGCGATCACCAGCTTAAGCAGTCCGTTCAACGCGCGGTCTACGTTCATACTTGTCCTTCGCGCATGATCTTATCCGAAAATCGGTTTCTACTTTTCGGGATCATGCGCGTGGCTATTGTACCTTCGCGCCCGACACCTTGACCACTTCCGCCCACTTCTCGATGTCCTTGCGCAGATAGGCGTCGAATTCCTCCGGCGTCTTCACCATCGGCACGGCGCCCTGCTTCGCCCAGGTCTCCTTGACCGCAGGCTCGTTGATCACCTTGTTGATCGCGGCGTTCAGGAAGCTAACGACCTCCTTCGGCGTGCCCTTCGGCGCCATGACGCCGAGCCAGATCGTGGCTTCGTAACCCGGCACGGTTTCGGCCACCGTCGGCAAATTCGGGGTCAACGGGTTGCGCGTCAGACCGGTGGTCGCGAGCGCGCGGACCTGGCCGCCTTTGGCCAGTTCGGACATCGTGGTCACGGCGTCGAGCATCATCTGCACGTTGCCGGACAGCACGCTGTTGCGCGCGTCGCCCGAGGCCTTGTGCGGAATGTGCACGATGTCGGTCTTGCTCATCGCCTTAAACAGCTCGCCGGCCATGTGATACGGCGTGCCGGGGCCGGACGACGCGTAGTTCAGCTTTCCCGGCTCCTTCTTGGCCAGGGCGATGAAGTCGGCGACGGTTTTCGCCTCGACTGAGGGGTTCACCACCATCAGCAGGTCGGAGGAGTTGATGGGCGCCACGGCGACGAAATCGCGCATCAGTTCGTAAGGCTTGTTCGACAGCAGAGACTCGTTTGTCGTCTGCGTGTTCGACATCACCAGCAGCGTGTAGCCGTCGGGCGTCGATTTCGCGACCGTGTCGGTGCCGATCAGCGCGCCGGCGCCCGGGCGGTTCTCGATGACGAAAGACTGTTTGGTCTCTTCCGACAGATGCTGCGCCAACACGCGGGCATAGACGTCGGCCGGGCCGCCGGCGCCGAACGGCACGATCATCCTGACCACGCGGTTCGGGTAATTCTGCGCCGCGGCCGGCCACGCCAGCAGCGCGGCGGCCGTCGCCAGAACGGCAAGACGTCGAAACTTGATCATGAATCCTCCGCAAGCTTTTTGATCAGACTTTTATAACGTCAGAGCGCTTCGGTTATTCCGTTGACCCACATCGGTGCGCCGCCGGACGCCTTATAGCGCGGCGCAAGCTCGCTGGCTTGGGTGAAAGCAGGACGCATCCGATGCGCGCGCGGGCGCGCTCACATCTTGTCGAGCTGGCTTTCCTTGGCGACGCGCTCGAAGGCCTCGCCGGAACTCTTGATGCGATACTGATAATCGTCGCTCTCGGAGGGCAGCAGCTTGACCACGGTATAGGTGCCGGTGGCGGCGGCGCGGCCGAACGTCGGCGACGTGAAATAGACGGTCTCGCCGACCTGGTACTTGTGGCTCTTGAGCACGATCTCGGGCGCGGCCGGCTGCACCGGCGGGCTGACCACCATCTTGCGGGGCGACGCCTCGATTTTCGACGTGCGCGCGGCAGCCATCAACGTGCGCGCGGTTTCGGCGGCTTTGCCGACCGGGTTGCGCGCCGATTTGGACGCCTTCTTGCTCTTGTCCGCGCCACGCGCCGATTTGGCGGCCTTGGCGGGCTTTTTGACGGTGCGCGCGGCTGCTTTGGCGGGCCGCTTGGCAGTCTTTGTCGTTTGTGTACCCATGGCCGGTAATATAGCAGCTAATTCACGTTTTGCCCGAAGTTTTTGACGGCAAAAACATAGTATTTTCAATGTGTTATAACATTTATTTTGGGGGGCCCGTGCCTTTTACGACAACTCGCCCTTTTCCCCCGCTCAGCGGTTCACCTGAAGGAACTTCGCCTCCCGGCGCGCGTTCTCGTGCGGGGATACGTGGAGGATCAATCATGCGCGTCTTGTTCGGTATCATTCTGGGCGTCTGTCTGACCATCGGCGGCGCCTATCTTTACGACTCGCATAACGCGCTCGACGCGGCGAACACGACGGTCACGGCCCAGAAGCCGATGGTCAACTGGGACATCGTCAATTCGAATTGGCAGATTCTGACCGAGCGCGCCCGTTCCGAGTGGAACCGCGTCACCGGCTGATCGCTTCCGTCCTTCGTCTAATGCTATCCTGCGCTTCCAAGAGGAGGCGCTGATGAGAGCGGCATATTACGAGACGAACGGTGCGGCGCGTGACGTGTTGCGCGTCGGTGACGTTCCAACGCCGCAGACGGGCCCGGGCGAGGTGCGCGTCAAGCTCGTTACCTCCGGAGTCAATCCGTCCGACGTTAAAGGCCGCCAGGCCAGCCGCAAGATCGCCTGGCCGCAACTGATCCCGCAGAGTGACGGCGCCGGCGTCATCGACCAGGTCGGCGATGGCGTTCCGAAGTCGCGTATCGGCGAGCGGGTCTGGATCTGGAACGGCCAATGGAAGCGGCCCTTCGGCACCGCCGCCGAATACATCGTGCTGCCGGCGATCCAGGCGGTGAAGCTGCCGGACAAGGTCAGTTTCGAAGTCGGCGCCTGTCTCGGCATTCCGGCGATGACCGCCTATCACGCCGTGGGGCTCGCGGAAATCGGCAAAGGCAGCACCGTGCTGGTGACCGGTGGCGCCGGTGCGGTCGGCCAATACGTCATCCAGTTCGCCAAGGCGGCCGGCGCGACTGTTATCGCCACTGTTTCCTCACCGGACAAAGCGGCGATGGCACGCGACGTCGGCGCCGATCACACTGTCGATTACAAGAACGAGGATGTGCCCGCGCGCGTAATGGCGATCACCGGCAACAAACCGATCGACGCCATCATCGACATGGACATCGCCAGCAACGCCAAATACGTCGCCGGCGTGCTCAAGGCGAAGGGCAACGTCATCATCTACGGCACGTCCAATCCGCAAGCGACGATCCCGGCCGGTTTCGGTATCCCGAATGCGACCAGGTACCAGTTCTTCATTGTCTATGAGCTCGACGACGGCGAACGGCAAAAAGCGGTCGCCGCGATCACCGGCGCGCTGGAGCGCGGCGCCCTCAAACACCGCATCGCCAAGCCGACATTCACGCTCGACGACATCGTCGCCGCGCATGAGGCGGTGGAAAAAGTCTCGGTCGGCAATGTGATCGTGACGATCTAGCTAGGGCGCGACGTTGGCGTCCTTGAAACCGGCGGCATCGAGCGCGCGGCGCACGGCGCCGGACTTCTTGGCATCTTCCATCAAGGCGCTGGCGACCGCGAGCGCCGCGCCCCTGCCCTTGGGCACCGCGACGGAAATGCCGGTCTGCTGGAAATGACCGGCCAGCACGCGCGCACCCGGCAGCTTCGGCAGCAAGCCGGCAAACGAGTCATGCGACAGCGCGAAGGCGTCGCCATTGCCGGAAGCCGCCATCTCGGTCATCAGATCGACGCTCGCGACTTCCTCGGCCGTCGCCAAAGGCGCGGTGCGGCGCGCGCTGCGCACGGTGGTGGTGTTGGAAATGCCGATAATGCGCACGCCGGGCCGGTTGACCTCGTCGATGGTTTTGATGGTCGAACCGGCCGGCACCAGATAAGTGCTCGAGATGAAGTAATAAGCCGGGCCGAAATCGACTTTGCCCTCGCGGGTGGTATCGCGCGGCATGAAAGCAACGTCGCAGGCGCCGGAGGCAACCGCGTCGGTGACCTGGCCGGAATTGTCGTAGATCTGCATGTCCAGCGGCAGCTTCAGCGCATCGGCGAAAGTGTGCAGCAGATCGATGGTGACGCCGCGCGGCGTGCCGCTGCCGTCCTTGATCGCGAAAAAGGCGGAAGCCGCCGGCGAGACCACGATGCCGCCACGCAGTTTGCCGGTGGGTGCGAGTTGCTTGATGTCGTCGGGTTTGATCATGCCCCGCGTTTATCACGCGGACGCATACCGCGCTACCGGGACTCAGGCGAAGATGTTGACGGACTGACCGGGCGTATCAGTCGGCGGCGGCGCGACCGGGCCGGACGGGACCGAGGCAAGCGATCCGCCAAACGTGGTTGACGATTGGTTATCGAAAGCGGAAGCGCCGGCCGGCGCCGTGGCGGCCTTGGCCTTGTTGGCGGAGTCGGCCGCGCGTTTCTTGGCGTCTTCGGCCTCGGCTTTGCGGGCCCAGTCGACGTCATAGCAATTGCGGCAGACGGTGCCGTTGATCTTGACGGGCGTGGCCAGAATTCCCATGGGCGGCGACCCTAGGGGCCGGGCGTAAACGCCACCTGAATCACGCGATAACGGATGCGTGAGCGATTTCACCCGGCCGATGGTCCCGATTGGTGAAGGCCAGCCTCAAATTCGAACAACGTGGGTCGCTAGAACTTTTCGACCCAGGGCCGCAGCTCTATCTCCTGGCTCCAGGCGCTGCGCGGCTGCTGCAAGACGTGCATATAGCTCGCGGCGATGGCGTCGGGATCGAGCAGTGCATCGGGCTTGGCCGGATCGGGCGGACGGCGTCCGCTCGTGATGCCGCCGTCAATGACGAAGTGGCAGACGTGAATGCCCTGCGGCGACAATTCGCGCGCCATGCTCTGCGCCATGCCGCGCAACGCGAACTTGCCCATCGCGAAGGGCGCCGACTGGGCATGGCCCTTCACGCTGGCCGAGGCGCCGGTGAACAGAATCGCGCCCTCGCCTTTCGGCTGCATGCGCTTGACCGACGCCTGCGCCACCAGGAAGGCGCCGAAGGCGGTGATCTCGACCGACTTCGCCACTTCAACGGGATCGAGTTCGGCGAAGGGCCCGCGCGTGCGGTAGCTGGCGTTGTAAATCACGACGTCGGGCGTCAGCGCGGCGGCGTCGAGATCGGCGAACAGCTTCTCGACCTCATCGCGCTTGGCGGCGTCGCAGTTGAAGGCGCGGGCGCCGGTCTCTTTCACAAACTCGTCGAGCTTGGCGGCCGAGCGCGCGGCGAGCGCGACGCTCACGCCCGCCTTGGCGAAGGCCCGCGCCAGCGACGCGGGCAGACCGGCGCCGGCGCCGACGATGAGCGCGGATTTGTAATTCATGACGTGGCCTCGCTGTTACTTCTTGCCCGGTGCAGATTTGTCTGCCGGCCCGGCTTTACAAGGCCCCAGCCATTTCGAATCCACTGTCTTGTTGGCGGTCGCGGTTTTGCCGGCAATGGTGATGATCGACTTCATCGCGCCGGTGTAATGCTTCCTGTCGACGAAGGTATAGGTGCCGGTCAGGTCGATCAGCATCTCCTTCGGATCGCCGCACAGCATGACGACCGACACCGTGTTACCGCTCTCCTTGATGTCGAGCTTCTTGCACTGGCCGTTGTCGTCCTTGAGCACCGACAATTGCTTGACCGGATCCTTGGCCTCCTCCGGCGACATGCAGTCCGACGTGATCTCGGGCTTGACCGGCTGGCCGTCTTCCTCGCCGGTCTCGGTGTCCTGCCATTGGCCGGGTTCGAGTTCGACGGCGCGGACGGGGGAAGCGGCGAACAGCAGCAGCGCAACGCAAAGCGCGGCACATCGGAATCTCAGCATTCAAGCCCCCTTGACCGGCACGGCGCGATCATAGGCAATAATCGACTGCCGACAAAACCCATCTTTTGCGCGCCTCTTGATCGCCGTATTTATTGTATATACATTAAATGCCGATACCGATCACCTATGATCCGGCAAAACGGGAATGGACGCTGCGCGAGCGCGGCCTGGACTTTGACGACACACCGCTGGTGTTCGCCGGGCCGACTTTGGACGGCCCGGACGAAAGGCGAGATTACGGCGAGTTGCGGATGATTACGGTGGGGTACCTGCGTAATCGCATGGTGAGTATTTGTTGGACGCCCCGCGGCATAGCGCGGCACATCATTTCGATGAGGAAGACCAATGACCGCGAAAAAGCGAAATACGGCGGTGAACTCGAAGCGCGCCGGCAGCGACATGAAGAAGGTTGATGCTTACGTCTTGACCAAGAAAGACTACGACGAGATTCCCGAATTGACCGACGAATGGTTCAAGCGTGCCGACTTCCATGTCGGCGGCAAGCTTATTGCACGCGGGCGTCCGCCTTCCGCCAATCCGAAGCAATCGACCAGCCTGCGCCTCGACCCCGAAGTCATCGCTCATTTCCGCCGTGGTGGACGCGGCTGGCAGAGCCGCATCAACGCCGCATTGCGCAAGGTGGCGAAGCTGCCGGCGGTGAAGCGAAAGAAGGCGTGAAGCGCGCTGCCGTAGCCCGCATGGGAGCGAAGCGCAATGCGGGGCCCCCCCCGGATTTCGCTGCGCTCATCCGGGCTACGCCCTAAATCTCCGCATCGGACCGGACGACAGCGACGATTTCAAACTGGTCTTTCTCTTCATCGCTTTTGGCGTAGGCGTTCAGAGACGTGCGCGCCGCGGAAGCAGCCTCCTCGACAGTCCAGCAATTGGACACCGTCAGACTGTCGTCATCGCCGTCGAGATAAACGATATAGACTTCCCAATCGAAGCCGCCGCGTTTCGGTGATTTGGTCATGCATCAACATTGTCATGAATTGATTGGGGCGGGCTCCGGCCGTTCCTCACATCCTAAACACCCCAAACCGCGTCTCCGGCACCGGCGCGTTAAGCGCGGCGGAAAAGGCCAAGGCCAGCACGCGTCGTGTCTCGCTTGGCGCGATGACGCCGTCGTCCCACAGCCGCGCGGTGGCGTAATAGGGATTGCCCTCGGTCTCGTATTGATCGCGGATCGGCGCCTTGAATTCCTCTTCCTCGATCTCGGACCACTTGCCCCCGCCCGCTTCGATGTTGTCGCGCTTGACGGTGGCTAGCACCGAGGCCGCCTGCTCGCCGCCCATCACCGAGATGCGCGAATTCGGCCACGAGAACAAAAAGCGCGGGCCGTAGGCGCGGCCGCACATGCCGTAATTGCCGGCGCCGTAGCTGCCGCCAAGGATCAGCGTCACC
>CAITEM010000019.1 GCA_903891395.1 uncultured Hyphomicrobiales bacterium
CATCCAGGCCAGACCGTAGAACAGGTCGTGCATGATGAAGCGCAGCCGCCACTGACGGACGCTCGCCTCCGACACTTGCTGGTCGAGGAAGCGGCGGCAGGTGCTGACCATGACGGCGTGGATCACCAGCACGGAGGCGGTCCAGGCGCCGGCCGTGACCGCGCCGGTCCACAGGCTCGACAGGAAGCCGATGGTGGCCACAAGCAGCAACATGACCAGCGAGGCGGACAGGCGGTTCTGCGCGTATTGCCGCAGCAATTCGTAGTCGAAGGCGGGGCGGGTGCCGCTCGACGAGGTCAGCCGGTCACGGGCTTCCCTGACATATTGCGCGGCGAGGCGGCGCTTGACCGGCGAGCTTTCCGGGGGGAGCGCGGTAAGATCTGGCTGTTCGCCGGGCACGGGCATGGGATGGGACGCTTTTACGCTAGTTCGGGTGCCCGCCAACCTCGCGCAAAATCCTTAAGGCGAAGCTTAAGAGGCGGCTAAAGACGCTGGTTAAAAGAGTGTTAACCGCCGGTTTGACAGGCTTTTTCGCGCATAGTGGGCTCAGCTAACAATAAATTTGGACCGTGAGAGGGCGATGAAGCTCTACGACAGCAAAGTGGCGCCTAATCCCCGCCGGACCCGCATTTTCCTGGCCGAAAAGGGCATCGAGGTGCCGACCGAACAGGTCGACATGATGAAGATGGAGCACAGGACGCCGGCATACACCGCCATCAACCCGCTGCAGCGCATGCCGTCGCTGGTCCTGGACGACGGCACCGTGATCACGGAGTCGCTCGCGATCTGCCGCTATTTCGAGGCGCTGCAGCCGGCGCCGCCGCTGTTCGGCGTGGGGGCGAAGGAAAGCGCGCTGGTCGAGATGTGGAGCCGGCGCGTCGAGAACAACTTCTTTGCGACGGTGGCGGCGGTGTTCCGCCATCTGCACCCGGCGATGAAGGAATTGGAAGTGCCGCAGGTGCCGGCCTGGGCCGAAGCCAACAAGCCGCGCGTGACGCAGTTTCTCGAATTGCTCGACGGCGAACTGGCCAAGCGCGAATTCATCGCCGGCGATCATTTTTCCGTCGCGGACATCACCGCGCTGTGCACAGTCGATTTCATGAAGCCGGCGCGGCTTGCCGTTCCGGAAGGCGCCGCCAACGTGAAGCGCTGGCACGCCGCCGTCTCGGCAAGGCCGTCGGCAAAGGCGTAGCGCCAAGAATCCGGGTTCAACCCGGCATGCTGGAGCCGGCCCGTTTGAGGTGCCGCATTTCTTCTTTCGACGGCATCCTCTGCGTTTCGTCTTCGGCGACGAAAATGGCGCGCAAAATTCCGCGTACGATGACGAACGCGAAGGCGAACACGGACGCAAACAGCACGAGGACTTCGACCAGTCCCAGGGTGGTGTAGACCACTTCCATCCGGGCTAAGCCGCTTTGGCGAATTCCGCCTGCACGGTCTTTTCGAACGCAAGCAGCTTCTGCACGCTCGGCCGCGTCTTCATGCGCTCGAAGTGCGCCGTGCAGTTCTTGAATTCGGACATGTCGATGTCGAACAAGGTGCCGCGGCGGAAGGTCCAGAAGAAATGGGCGTCGGGCGCCGTGAAGTGGTCGAAGAAGTACTCGCGCCCGGCCAGCATTTCCTCGGCCAGTTTGTAATTCTCGAACAGGTGCTTCTTGGCGATCTTGAACGTGTGGTCCTCACTGCCCGGTACGTCGCACACGGCAATCGGCGAGTTCATCCGCGTGAGATAGGGGTGGATGCCGGACGCGCACCACGCCAGCAGCGATACCGCCTGCAAGCGCTGCCACGGGTCTTTTGGAAACAGGTTGGTGGCGGGGAACGTCATGTCGCTCCATTGCTGGATCGCGACATTTTCGCTCAGCGTTTTGCCGTCGACGACAAGCAGCGGCACTTTGTGTTTGGGGTTGATCTTCAGGTACTCGGCCGAATTCTGCTGGCCTTTCCTCAGATTGATCGGGCGGACGTCGAATTCGGCGCCGGCTTCGGTGAGCGTGATGTAGGGCGCGAGCGAGCAGGCGATCGGTGCGTAATAGAGGGCGATGTTCACGGGTGGTCTCCAGATTTTTTGTTTTTTGAGGTGAGGTCTTCTCAGCGATCGAGCAGAGCGATGAGACTGGATGTATCCCAGCGCTTGCCGCCCATTTTCTGCACTTGCGAATAGAATTGATCGACCAGCGCGGTCACCGGCAGATTGGCGCCGTTCTTGCGCGCTTCGCCGAGGCAGATGCTCAAGTCCTTGCGCATCCAGTCGACGGCAAACCCGAAGTCGAATTTGTCGGCGGCCATGGTCTTGTAGCGGTTTTCCATCTGCCAGGATTGCGCCGCGCCTTTTGAGATGGTGGCGACGAGTTTTTCGATATCGAGGCCGGCCTTCTTGGCGAAGTGCAGGCCTTCGGACAGGCCCTGCACGAGGCCGGCGATGCAGATCTGGTTGACCATCTTGGCGAGCTGGCCGGAGCCGGCTTCGCCCATGAGGTTGCAGGCGCGCGCATAGGCCGCGATTATCGTGCCGGCCTTGTCGAAGGTGCCGGTATTCCCGCCGCACATCACCGTCAACACACCATTCTCGGCGCCGGCTTGGCCGCCCGACACCGGCGCGTCCATGCAATCAAAGCCGCCTTTTTGCGCCGCGGCGTACAGCTCGCGGGCAATTTCCGCTGACGCGGTGGTGTGGTCGACAAACACTTTGCCTTTGCCCATGCCGGCGAAAGCGCCGTTCGGACCCAGGGTGACCTCGCGCAAATCGTTGTCGTTGCCGACGCAGCACATGACGAAGTCGTGGCCTTCGGCGGCTGCCTTCGGGGTCGCCGCAGCCTTGCCGCCGAACTGCGCCACCCATTTCTCGGCCTTGGCGGCGGTGCGGTTATAGACCGTCACCTCGTGTCCGCCTTTGGTCTTGAGATGCCCGGCCATGGGATAGCCCATGACGCCCAAGCCCAGAAACGCCACCTTCGCCATCGTCGTGCTCCCTGAATTTATTACGTTTTGGCGGCTTTCGGCCGCGCCCCATGCCGCAATAGGTCATTGCAAAGCCTAAGCCGTCAACCCATCCTGACAGCCAAATAAGCGGCGCAAAGTCGCTGAGGGAAGGGGAAGAAACAATGAAAAAAATCATCGCTTTGCTGTTGCTTGCCGTGGTCGCCTGCGCGGCGCTTCCAGCCCAAGCCGAAATTACAGAAATGCGGGTGCCGCTCGGCGCCGGCGGCTTTGGCTTTCTGCCGCTGCACATGATGAAGCACTATGGCCTGATCGAGAAGAAGGCGGCCGAGACCGGGCTCAAGCTCACGGTCAACTGGTCGAATGTCGGCGGCCCCGCGGTGATGAATGACGCGCTTTTGTCGGGCTCTGCCGATTTCATTTCCGCCGGTCCGCCGGCTTTTCTCGTCCTGTGGGACAAGACCAAAGGCAACGCCGGCGTCAAAGGCGTGGCGGCCATGAGTTCGATCCCGATGTATCTCAACACCCACGCCGAGCATCTGCGTACGCTCGACGATATTCGCGAGGATGAGAAGATCGCCGTCACGGCGGTGAAAGTGTCGATCCCGGCCATCGTCATGCAGATGTATGCGCGACAGAAATACGGCGCCGCTGAAACGTTCAAATACGACAAATACACGATCTCGATGCAGCACCCCGACGGCGTGGTCGCGATGCTGACCGGCAACAAGCAGATTGCCGCGCATTACGCTTCGGCGCCATTTCATCAGCGCGAGCTGAAGGAAGCCAACATCAGGACCATCATGAACTCCGACGACGTGATGGGCGGTGCGACCACGTTCACAATGATCTCGACGACGACGAAATTCCACGACGAGAATCCGAAGGCCTATGCGGCTTTCGTCGCCGCGCTCAAGCAGTCTTTCGAAATGATCGCCTCCGACAGGAAGGCCGCGGCGGAAGTGCTTCTGGACTCCATGGGCGGCAAGGGCTGGACGGTGGAGGAGTTGGCCGAAATGCTCAAAGATCCCAATACGAAATATACGACCAGACCCGAAAACGTCATGAAATACGCCACGTTCATGCACGAAATCGGATCGCTCAAGAATCAGCCCGCGTCGATCAAAGACTTGTTCTTTGCCGACGCCGAAGTCAGCGCGGGCAATTGAGGCCCGGCTGGTTGAAGAAGTGCGGCCCGAATACCAATTCCCTCCGGTCGGCATCATGCTCTATGGTGCCCGCCGATTGAGTAGGGAAGACCTTATTATGGCCGTGACCAAGGAACAGGTTCTGGATGTGTTGGCGAAGGTGTCCGCCCCGAATGGGACGCCGCTGACGACGGCGCGTGTCCTGTCCGATGTCGTCGTGTCCGACAGCAAGGTCTATTTCTCGCTCACGGTCGATGCCGCCGCGGTCAAATCCTGGGAGCCGGTGCGCACGAACGCGGAAACCGCCGTCAAGGCGATCCCCGGCGTGACATCGGCGCTGGTGGCGCTGACGGCGGAACGCACCGCGGGCGCGGCCGCGCCGCGAGGCCCACAGCCGGCGCATGTCGCCAATCAGCCGCGCAAGCCGGCGGCGCCAGGGGCGCATGCGCACGGTCATGCCCACGGCACTGAGCGCGAGAAGGCGGGCATTCCCGGCGTCGATGCCATCATCGCAGTTGCTTCCGGCAAAGGCGGTGTCGGCAAGTCCACCACTGCGGTCAATCTCGCGCTGGGTCTGCGCGATCTGGGCCTGAAGGTCGGCATGCTGGACGCGGACATCTACGGCCCGTCGCTGCCCAAGCTGTTCGCGATCAAGGAGAAGCCGGAGACCATTGATGGCAAGCGGCTCAAGCCGATCGAGCGTTACGGCCTCAAGATCATGTCGATCGGATTTCTGATCGAGGAAGAGACGCCGATGATCTGGCGCGGACCAATGGTGATGTCGGCGCTGACGCAGATGCTGCATGAAGTCGAATGGGGCAAGCTCGACATCATCGTCGTCGATATGCCGCCCGGCACCGGCGACGCGCAACTCACGATGGCGCAACAGGTGCCGCTGAAAGGTGCCGTCATCGTCTCTACGCCGCAAGACCTCGCGCTGATCGATGCGCGGCGCGGCGTCGCGATGTTCAAGCGCGTCAACGTGCCGGTGCTCGGCGTGGTCGAAAACATGAGCTACTTCCTGTGCCCGGAATGCGGGACGCGCTCCGACATCTTCAGTCATGGTGGCGCGCGGCACGAAGCGGAGCGCCTCGGTGTGCCGTTCCTCGGCGAAGTGCCATTGCATATGACGATCCGCGAGAAATCCGATGCGGGTTTGCCGGTGGTCGCGACAGAGCCGGACAGTCCGCACACGAAAATCTACCGTGAGATCGCCGCCAAGGTGCTTGAACAGATCAAGGGCGGCGCGTCGTCGGGCCGGCAGGCGCCGAAGATCGTGATCGAAGCGTAGTTCTTCCGGGGGGCAGGCGATGGCAAGGCGAATGCTGGTGTGGCTCGGGGCGCTTGCCGTCGCCGTGGCGATGACATCTCCCGTTCGCGCGCAGACCGAGGCGCCGCCACCTGCCACCGCTAAGCCGCCCGCGCTCTCAACGCAGGATCTCGCCTTCGGCCGGTTCATTGCGCTGATCCGCGCGCATCTGGCGACCGGCGACGAACTGGTCGCGCAGGGCCAATGGGCTGCCGCGGTCCCGCACTTCGGATTCCCGACGGAGGAAATCTACGGCGTCATTCGCGACCAGGTTCGCATTTATAATACGCCGCCCTTCGATTACGCCTTGAAAGCGCTGGCGCGCGCCGTGAAGGCGCATGACGCGAAGCAATTTCCGGCGCTTCGGCAAAAGGTCGACACTGCGCTCGCCGCGGCGGATGCTGGTCTGAAGGCCCGTCAGCCGAACTGGCCGCGCTTTACCTTGGCGGTGGCGATTGCCGTCCTCAAGTCGGCGCCGGATGAGTATGACGATGCCGTCGCCAAGGGCCGTGTCGTGCGGCCGATCGGCTATCAAACCGCACGGGGATTCGTCTTGCAGGCCGATCGTATGGTCGAAAGCGTGGCGGGTGAACTCGGTGCCGGCAACGCGGCGGCGCTCGCCGAAATCCGCGCCGGATTGTTGCCGCTCAAGTCCGCCTTTGCGTCGGTCGTTGCGCCGAAAGAAGCCGCGCTCACGGACGCCACATTTACCGCCGCGGTCGAGAAAATCGAGCAGGCAGCCGCCCCGTTGATCTGACGGCGGCCGCCTACCGAATCTTAACATATTGAAATTACGTAGCCTTTGGCTATCGTCAGCGTGAGTTGCGCAAGCTCGGGCGATGGATGCATTGTTTGCATCGCTCGCTTCTACGCAGTGCAGGGTTGGTGCCGATCATGCCGGTGCAGACCTGCTTTGCAAAATGCCAATCCGTCAATCCTGGCGGGATAATCTCAAGAAAATAACCGGAGTTGAAACGAAATGAAACGCCGACAATTTCTTGGCGCGGCCGGCGGCGGTCTCGCCGTCGCTGCCATCGCAAAGCCCGCAATCGCGCAATCCAGCCCTGAGTTGAAGTGGCGCCTGACGTCGAGCTTCCCGAAGTCGCTCGACACGTTGTACGGCGCCGCGGAAGTATTCTCAAAGGCCGTCGCCGAGGCGACCGACAACAAGTTTCAGATTCAGTGCTTCGCCGCCGGTGAAATTGTTCCCGGTCTGCAGGCCGCCGACGCCGTGCAGAATGGCACGGTCGAGATGTGCCACACCGCTTCGTATTATTACGTCGGTAAAGATCCGACCTTCAGCATGTTCACGTCTCAGCCCTTCGGACTGAACGCACGCATGCAGCAATCGTGGATGCAGTTCGGCGGTGCGCTCGATCTCGCCAATGAGTTCTACAAAAAGTACAACTTCATGGCGTTGATGTGCGGCAATACGAATTGCCAGATGGGCGGCTGGTTCCGCAACGAGATCAAGACGGTCGACGATCTCAAGGGTCTGAAATTCCGCATCGCGGGATTTGGCGGTCAGATCTTTCTGAAGCTCGGTTCGGTACCGCAGCAGGTCGCCGGCGGCGACATCTATCCGGCGCTGGAGAAAGGCACCATCGACGCCGCTGAGTGGGTCGGGCCCTACGATGACGAAAAGCTCGGCTTCTATAAGGTCGCCAAGTTCTACTATTACCCGGGCTGGTGGGAAGGTGGCGCGATGCTCCACAACTTCATCAACCTCGATAAGTGGAACGCGTTGCCGAAGGCGTATCAGCAGATCGTCCGCTCGGCGTCTGACACGGCGCATAACTGGATGATGGCAAAATACGATGCCGTGAATCCGGACGCGCTGAAGCGTCTGGTCGCCGGCGGCGCGCAACTGCGTCCGTTCCCGCCCGCCGTGATGGAAGCCAGCTACAAGGCCACCACCGACACCTACAACGAAGTCAGTGCCAAGAACGCCGACTTCAAGAAGGTCTACGACAGCATGGTCGCCTTCCGCGGCAACGAATATCTGTGGTGGCAGGTCGCCGAACTCAGCTTCGATTCCTTCATGGTCCGCATGCGGGCGCGTGGCTAAAGCCAACGCCGTCGGTTCGATCAAGCCCCCGCCCAACCTGAGCGGGGGCTTTTTCTTTTCTGCAACCATCTGGATTTCCCCGCCGCGACGCGTCATTCTTTGGGCAAGGCCGGAAAAAGGCCGCCACAGGGAGAACGCTGTTATGAAACGACGTCAGTTTATCCAGACCGCCGGTCTCGCCGCCGCCGCCAGTGCGATTGCCGCGCCGGCCATTGCCCAGTCGATGCCGGAGCTTAAATGGCGGCTGACCGCGAGTTGGCCGAAGTCGCTCGATACGCTGTTCGGCTCGTGCGAGATGTTCGCGAAATATGTTTCCGACGCGACCGACGGCAAATTCCAGATCCAGAGTTTCGCCGCCGGCGAAATCGTGCCCGGCCTGCAGACGCTCGACGCTGTGCAGAACGGCACCGTCGAGATGGGCCATACCGCTTACTACTATTACATTGGCAAGGACCCGACCTGGGCGCTGTTCTGCGCCGTGCCGTTCGGCCTGAATACCCGCCAGCAGAACGCCTGGTTCTACGAAGGCGACGGTCAAAAGCTGATGGATGAGTTCGGCAAGAAGTTCAACACGTACAATCTGCTGATGGGCAACACCGGCTGCCAGATGGGCGGCTGGTTCAACAAAGAGATCAGGGAAGCCAAAGACTTCAACGGCATCAAAATGCGTATCGGCGGCTGGGCGGGCAAGACGCTGCAGAAGCTCGGTCTCATTCCGCAACAGCTCGCGGCCGGTGACATTTATCCGGCGCTGGAAAAAGGCACCATCGACGCCGCCGAGTGGGTCGGGCCGTATGACGACGAAAAGCTCGGCTTCCACAAAGTGACGAAGTTTTATTATTACCCCGGCTGGTGG
>CAITEM010000020.1 GCA_903891395.1 uncultured Hyphomicrobiales bacterium
CACCATCGCGAACCGACGCTTGCAGCACCGACTGCAGGCCGCTTAAACTCTAACCCTGATGAGCCAGGGCCTCTCTTCTCGAAATGCCTGATCAGTCTCAAATTGCCTGACGACGGACAACCGATTGAATGATGGCGAGCAGGTTCTTCGAGCGGTGCGACAGCTCGCGCATGATGAACTCGACGTGCCGGGCGCGGCTTTCGCGCTCGGTGATGTCGGTCGATACGCCGATAGTGCCGATGATCTCGCCGCGGGCGTCGCGCAGCGGTGATTTGGTCGACAGCAGCGTGCGCACGCCGGACGGCGTGGTGAACTGCTCCTCGAATTGCATGGACTCGCCGGCTTCGATGACCTTGCGGTCATTGGCGACGACCTGCGCCGCTTCCTCTGCGTCCTGATGCCACGCCGCTTCCTTCTGACCGGCGATCTCGTCCCAGGTCCTGCCGAACAGCGCCGCCGGATTGCGCAGCAGCGCCTTACTCTCCAGATCCTTCACGTAGATCAGGTCCGGCGTCATGTTGATGATGGTTTCGAACAGCGCCGTGGTGCGCTTCAACTCGGCCTGGGCACTATCGCGCTCGCGGATGGTCTCCTGCTCGCGCGCGAAGTGCCGGCGTTCTTCGTCGAGACGCGCCGCGGCAGTGGCGACCCGTTCGGAGGCGTCGATGTGATGGCCGATCAACTCGGCGAAAAGCTTGAAGGTGCCGGTGATCTGCGGCGTGTTTAAAGTCCGGGGCGACGGATCGATCGCGCACAAAGTGCCGAAGAACCGGCCGTCTTCGAGCACGATCGGGACCGAAATATAGCTCTGGAAGCCGTACATCGCCGGCGTCGGATGGCTGCAGAAAATGTCGTCCTGGGCCACATGATCGATGACGACGGCTTGGCCGGAGTCGCGGATTTCGCTGCAGATCGTGGTGTCGACCTTGAGTTCGCCGCCGGGCAACAGACCGAATTTGATGTCATCCCGGACGGCGAGGGCGACCCAATGGGCGCCGGTCACGCGGGCGACCGCGGCAAAGCCCATGCCGGTCAGGCTGCAAACGATGTCGAGGATTTGTGGGACCGCGCTGATGCCCTGGACGGTCTTTATATCGCGCTGAAACTCGTCGGACATTCAGGACCCGCATTCGCCAGTGTCGGTTATAGCGAACTCATCCTGTGGTTCAAAGCTTTCAAGCCCGAAGTGCAGGGCGTCCGCATGAGTTCCATGGCGCGTCATGCGGACGCCCTGCGTCCGATACTGGACGTATCATTTCACGTCGAGCAACTCGACGTCGAACATCAGCACGGCATTCGGCGGGATGACGCCGCCGGCGCCGCTGGCGCCGTAGCCGAGCGCGGGCGGAATGATCAGTGTGCGCTTGCCGCCGACCTTCATCGAGGCGACGCCTTCGTCCCAGCCCTTGATGACGCGGCCGGTGCCGATCGGAAATTCGAACGGCTCGTTGCGATCAACCGATGAGTCGAATTTCTTGCCCTTGATGCCGTTGGTATAGAGCCAGCCGGTGTAGTGCATGACGCAGATCTGCCCGGTCTTCGGCGAGGCGCCGGTGCCAACGATCGTGTCCTTGATCTGCAATCCCGATGCTGTCGTCATGGTTTTCGCCTGTGCCGCTGCTGGAGTGAACGAACCGGAAGCGGCGAGGCCGCTGAATCCGGCAATGAATGCGAGGGTGGCCAAACCGCCTGCGCGTTTGAAATCCGCCATTCGAGGTATCCTTGATCTGTGTCGGATGAAGCAGCAGGAGCCTTAGCGCAAAGCCTCCCGCCTTCACAACCCGTCAGGCTTGCCATCAGGCCTCGAGGTCGATGTCCTTGGTCTCGGGCGTGACGATGATCGCGTAGATCGCCAGCACCGCGTAGATCATCACCAGGCCGCCGATATAGAAATAGGCTTCCTTGACGCCATATGACTTCAGGAAATAGCCCGCGACGATCGGTATCAGGCCGCCGCCATAGACCTGCGAGATCTGGTAACCGGCGCTGGCGCCGGAGGCGCGGTAGCGGGTCGGGAAATTCTCCGTGTAGAACGTCGGGATGGCGCCGTAGCCGAAGCCGAAGACAAAACCGAAGCCGATGACCTCGGCCAGAACTGCCAGCCAAAAGCTGCCGGTATTGATCAGGTAGAAGTAGGGAATCGCGAACACCAGAAAGGTGACGGCCGCGATCAGCAGAATGATGCGGCGGTTGATCAGGTCGGCGAGGAGCGAGCCGATGATCATGAAGACGAGCATGAAGCCCGCTGCAATCAGCCCGATCAGCTCGGGTGTGTTGCCGGTAAAGCCGACCGCTTTCATGTAGCTGGTGCCGAACACGAAGTAGAGAAAGAACGCGCCGCCGAACATGGCGTTGACCAGCGAGGTGCGCAGGATCGTGCCCGGCATCTCGCGCCACACCTGCCGCGCCGGACTGTCGAGCACGCCGCTCTTGGCGGCCTTGTGACCGGCAAAGACGAAACTTTCCTCGGTACGCCGCCGGATGAAGTAGCCGACGATGGCGACGACAAATCCGATCACAAAGAAAATGCGCCAGCCCCAGTCGTTGAAGGCCGCTTCCGACATCCGCGATTTGACTAGCAGCACCGATCCGAAGCCGAGCAGCAGGCCGATCGGAATGGCGAAGCCGACCCAGGCGCCCCAGAAAGCGCGGTGTTTGGTGCGCGCCGCCATCTCGACCACCCAGGTCGAGGCGGTGCCGAACTCTGCACCGAAACTGACGCCCTGGATCAGCCGGAATACGATGAGCAGCACCGGCGCGATCACGCCGATGCTGTCGTAGGAGGGCGTCAGTCCGATCGCCAGCGTGCTGCCACCCATAAGGACGAGGGCGTAGACCATGGCGTCCTTGCGGCCGATCCGGTCGGCGATATGACCGAAGATGAAGGCGCCGACCGGACGGATGATGATGCCGATGCCGTAGACGCTGATCGCCGCCGCGACCGCCGCCAGCCCCGGCAGCTTGAAGAACACGCCGCCCCAGACGGTAGCCGCGATCACGCCGGTGATGAGAAAGTCATATTGCTCGATAACCGAGCCAATGATGCTGGCGAGCGCGACTTTATAAATCTGCTTGTTGGTCGGACTGTCGGACTTGGTCGTCATAAATCCCCCGGCGCCTTATGGCGCGCCCCAGCGCCGCCCTGTAGCTTAACGGCGCGGGAGGGAACAAAGTTCCATCAGGCGAATGGCTAGCGCTGGCAGGGCGAACAATCGCCATTTCGGCGCTGTTTGCTTGCCATATTGTTGTTCCAAAGTGGGAATTTCCAACTTGCCCGCCGACGGGTTAAGATGGCTGCGATGGGTACCGAGCCGCACCCGAGTTTTAGGCGACTGATGTCTGATGTGAGGATGGCAGAGAGATCGGGGCGTCCGGTGCGTGTCACGTCCCAGTGGCCGGCCGCGATTGCACGGATATCATTTGCCGTCGCCTGGGTTGGTTTGGGAGTGGCCGGCGTCAGCGCTGTTGCCGCGGCGGCGATATACCTGCCGCTTCCCCAGGGCCGTTCCGCCTTTGCACTTGAGTTGCGGTCATCAATTGCTCCGGATTTGCCAGCCCCTCTCGATTTCGATGTCGCCCAGTCCTGGCGAGACGGACAGGCGCAACTGGCAAGCCTCGGTCTGCGCGGCGCGCAAGATAATGCCTGGAAGCCGCACGGCGGCCTGTCGACGTTACTGGCGACGCGCTTCCCCTCCGCCGGCCATGTGCGCTTGCCGAACATCGAGGTCGCAACGCCGTTGCCGTTGCCACGGCCCGACAGCATCGCGCGGCAGGATCCGGCGCACCAAGATCTCGCACGCCAAGCCGTCGTCCGCACCGTGCCGGTGGTGGTCGAACCGCAGGTCGCTGCGCTGCCGCCGCAGCCTCAGTCAAAGCCCGGCGAATTAGGTATCTTCGATAAATTGTTCGGCGATCCGGATCGCGCCGCCAAGGCTGTGCTCGTCGCCAATCCGAACACGGCGCTGTATGACATCACCAAGCGTGTCGTTTACCTGCCGGACGGCGAAAAGCTCGAGGCTCATTCCGGTTACGGCCCGTCGATGGACGATCCGGAATCGGTCCACCGCAAGGATGTCGGCGTGACGCCGCCCAACGTTTACGCCGTCAGCTTCCGCGAGAAGCCGTTTCACGGCGTGCGCGCGCTGCGCATGAAGCCGGTCGGCGGCGGCAACATGTATGGCCGCGACGGTATCCTGGCGCATTCCTATTTGCTCGGCGACGCCGGCGCGTCGAACGGCTGCATCTCGGTGCGCGATTACGACAAATTCGTGCAGGCTTTCGAGGACGGCAAGTTCAGCCAGATCATCGTCCTGCGCAGTGCCGACGAGCCGGTACCGTCGCAAGTCGCCAGCACGCAGGGTCAGGGTTCGTAGGGCGGCCTGCGTGCCTTGCGGCTAATTTCATCTCCGTTCGTCCCCGCGCAAGCGGGGGGACCCAGGGCAGCGAGTCTCAAAGCTCGATGACCCGTGCTCACGGGCGCTTATTGGTCCGACGACTCGTCCCTCACTCCGCCGCCTCGACTCCCGGCAACCGATACTCCCTGAACTGCTGCCGCAGCGTCATCTTCTGAATCTTCCCCGTCGCCGTATGGGGGATTTCGTCGACGAAAACGACGTCGTCCGGCACCCACCATTTCGCGATCTTGCCCTGCATGTAGCCGAGGATGTCTTCCTTGGTGGCATGCTCGCCTTTCTTCAGGACGATCACCAGAAGCGGCCGCTCTTCCCACTTCGGATGCGACACGCCGATCACGGCGGCTTCCGCCACTTTCGGATGGCCAACCGCTAAATTCTCCAGATCGATGGTCGATATCCATTCGCCGCCGGACTTGATGACGTCTTTGGCGCGGTCGGTGATCTGCATGTAACCGTATGTGTCCATGGTGGCGACGTCGCCGGTGTCGAACCAGTCGTCGGCCTCGAAGGCTTCGCCGCCGTCGCCTTTGAAATAGCTCTTCGCCACCGCCGGCCCGCGCACCTTGAGCCGGCCGAAGCTTTTGCCGTCCCACGGCACGTCGCGGCCCGCGTCGTCGGCAATCTTCATGTCGACGCCGAACGGCGGATGGCCCTGTTTCATCTGCACGTCGAGCAGCGCGTCGCCGGTCAGTCCGGCATATTCCGGCTTCAGCGTGCACAGCGTGCCGAGCGGCGACATCTCGGTCATGCCCCAGGCGTGCACGACCTCGACGCCGTATTTGTCCTGGAAGGTCTTGGTCATGGCGCGCGGGCAGGCCGCGCCGCCGATCACCACGCGCTTGAGATAAGGCAGCTTGTCGCCGGTCTTTTCCAGGTCCTGCAGCAGCATCAGCCACACCGTCGGCACCGCGGCGGTGAAGGTCACCTTGTAGGTGTCGAGCAGTTCGTAGATCGAGGCGCCGTCCATCTTGGCGCCGGGCAGCACCAAGGTCGCGCCGACCATCGGCGTCGAGAACGCGAGCGACCAGCAGTTGGCGTGGAACATCGGCACCACCGGCATCACCACGTCGCTCGAGCGAATGCCTTTGGAGTCGGGTAGCGCCGCGATGAACGCGTGCAGCGTATTGGAGCGGTGCGAATAGAGCACGCCCTTGGGATTGCCCGTGG
>CAITEM010000021.1 GCA_903891395.1 uncultured Hyphomicrobiales bacterium
AAACCATGCTCTTTGATGCCTTGGCCGGGATGGTTGGACTTCTGGTCAGCCTTCTTCTCACCGCTCCGTGCAACTTTGGAGTCGGCCTTGTTCAATTCTGCGGGAGACTGCGGACATCCACATGCTCCGAAGCATTTCCCTTTGCACGTACACTTCATGTGATTTCCTATTCTAGCCCCGGATGTGTAACCACCTTAGGCCCAAAAGTTGCATGACGGCTGAATGATACTCGCGGAGTAACGCGGGCGGCTGCTTGAGCCTGTTCACCGACGTTCTCTGCTTCTTTGATGTTGACGGTTGGTCGTTGGACAGCGATGTTGAATTTCGCCCCGTCTTGCGGGCCGAATGCTGGTGCTTTCATGTTCCCTCGATATCTTGGTGGTTTCGGCTCACGCTTCAGGCACCACCTAGCCTCTCCCACTTTGTCTCAAACTGGTAGGGAGTCACGCTGCCCTCGCTCGAACCGGGGTCGCCGGGAGCACGAGGGTTATCTTATTTCGCTCCGCGTGCTTGCCGAGCGGCTCGATGCACGGCTCGGCACCCAGATCGTAATCGAGAACCAGCCGACCGGCGGCGGTGTCGCTGCGGCGAAGGCCGTGATTTCCTCGCCGCCCGACGGTCACACGCTGGCGCTGTTGTCGAATGCGACCGCCGTCAGCGCCGCGCTGTTCAAAAAGCTGCCTTACGATCCGTTCAAGGACTTCGTACCGATTTCCGAACTGGTCGACTCACCGAACATTGTCATCGTCCGCCCGGATTCCGGCATCAAAACCGTTACTGAGCTGGTCGAACGCGCGAAGGCGGCCAACGGCACGTTCAATTATTCGTCGCCGGGTATCGGTACCAAATCGAACCTGACCGGCGAAGAGCTCAAGCAGCGTACGGGCATTGTCATGGCGCATATTCCCTATCGCGGCGCCGGCCCCGCGGCGTTGGCCGTGCTCGAGGGAACGGTGCAGGTCGGTTCGGTGGCTTTGCCGGCGGCGGAGCCGCTGGTGAAGTCGGGCAAATTGACGGGTCTCGCGGTTACCGGGACCAAGCGCTGGCCGTCATTGCCGGATGTGCCGACCATGGAGCAAGCCGGCTTTCCCGGCTTCATCTCGGAAACCTTCAACGCGCTGTTTGCGCCGGCCGGCACGCCGCCGGAGATCGTCGCTTTGCTGGCGGAAGAATGCCGCAAGGCATTCGCGACCGAGAAGGCGCGCGACATCGCGCGCGGCGCCGGGTTTGAAGTCGTCGCGGGCACGCCAGAGCAACTGGCCGCGCGCATGAAGATCGAAATTCCGGCGGTGAAAGCACTTGTGGAGCGGACTGGGCTGAAGCTCGAGTAGCGCATAAAAAAACTCGCCGGGCTTTGCGGCCCGGCGAGTCTGCGCAGACATTCGGTGTGATTAGCGTTGCGCGCTCTTCTGGCTGCCGCCGAGCTTGTCGGCAAATAACGCGATCGTCTTGGCGTAGACCTCGGCCTTGTTCCATTCCTGGATCACGGCGAAGTTCGGCTGACCCGGACCCCAGCCCTGACCGCGCTGCCAGCCTTTGCTCTTCAGATAATTCGCGGTCGACGCGATGACGTCGGACTGGTTGCGGACCAGATCGGCGCCGGCGCGGCCGTCGGCGGTGACGGCGTATTTCACGTACGACGACGGCAGGAACTGGGTCTGGCCGATTTCGCCGGCCCAGTCGCCGCGCAGATCGGTGGCGGTCATGTCGCCGCGGTCGATGATGCGCAGCGCGTCGGCCAGTTCGCCCTGGAATTTGTCGGTGCGGCGGCAGTCATAGGCCAAGGTCGCGACCGAGCGCACCACGGACATCTTGCCCTGATTGACGCCGTAGTCGGTTTCCAGTCCCCAGATCGCGACGATGATCGCGCCGGGCACGCCGTACTTCGCCTCGACCTTCTTGATGGTGTCGGCGTGCTGCTGCAGCATCTTGGCGCCCTTGACCATGCGATCCTTGCTGATCATGCGGCCCGAGAATTCCTCGAAGGTCTGCTTGAAAACCTTCTGGTTACGGTCGGCAGCCAAGACTTTGTCATCGACAGTCAGGCCCTCAAGCGCGGCGAGGCCGTTCTTGCCGACGCCCTTGGCGGCGGCTTCTTTCTTGAAGTCGGCGATGAAGCCGGTGAAACCGCCCTGGTGATTCCACTGCGCGGCCAAGGCTGGCGCAGCGGTGACGAACGTGGCGCCTAAAAGCGCGACGGCGAATTTAGCTTTGAACATCGATAGCCCCACTGGTGACCCGGTTCCCGCAGGATTATCGAAGCGAGCCGCTATCTCCACTGGCTTCGCGTAGTAAGCTTAATCGGTGTGGTTACGATTTGCGGGTGGCGGCGGCCCCACGCTGCTAACATCGCGGCGATTCGGTTAGGGAGGCGCCTGTGACTGACGCAAACGTTGCCTTGAAACGGGTGTTGCAGATCAAGATGCGGGCGCTGGGCGAGCCTTCACAAGTGGTCGCGCTGATCCGCACCTCCGCGC
>CAITEM010000022.1 GCA_903891395.1 uncultured Hyphomicrobiales bacterium
CTCTCCCTCGCCATGCGCCTGCCCTTCGGCGCCAACGAGGCGCTGGCCGCCGACGCGACGCCCGAGGTCAATGCCTGGGTGGTGATCAAGCCCGACGACAAGGTCGTCATCCGCATCGCCCGTTCCGAGATGGGCCAGGGCACCCTCACCGGTCTCGCCCAGCTCGTCGCCGAGGAGCTGGAATGCGACTGGTCGAAGGTGACGACCGAATATCCGACGCCCGGCCAAAGCGTCGCGCGCAAGAATCCGTGGGGCGATTTCGGCACCGGCGGCAGCCGCGGCATTCGCACGTCGCAAGATTACGTCCGCAAGGGTGGCGCTGCGGCGCGCATCATGCTGATTGCCGCCGCCGCCGGCGAATGGAAAGTGCCGGCGTCCGAATGCAGCGCCGCCAACGGCGTTATCACGCATAAGGCGTCGAATCGCACCACCACCTACGGCAAGGTCGCTGCCGCTGCGGCGAGTGTCGAGCCGCCGGCGGACGTGCCGCTGAAGGATCCCAAGGATTGGAAGCTGATCGGCAAGAGCGTCAAGCGCCTCGATACCGCCGACAAGACCAACGGCAAGATGATGTACGGCATCGACGTCAAGCTGCCGGGCATGATGTATGCCGCCATCAAGCAGTGTCCCGTGTTCGGCGACAAGGTGAAGAGCTTCGATGCCGCCAAGGTGGCGTCGATGAAAGGCGTCAAGAAGGTCGTCCAGGTCGGCGACGGCGCCGTCGCGGTGGTTGCGGATAGCTGGTGGCGCGCCAAAAATGCCATCGACGCGCTGCCGGTCGTCTGGGACAACAGCGACAACGCCAAGGTCTCGAGCGAGAGCATCGCCAAATGGCTCAAGGAAGGCCTCGATGCCGAGCAGGCCTTCGTCAACAACAAGAACGGCGACGTCAAAGCCGAACTGGCGACAGCGGCCAAGAAGGTCGTCGCGGAATACGCCTATCCCTACCAGAACCACGCCTGCATGGAGCCGATGAACGCCACGGCGGTCTACACGGACAACAAATGCGAAGTGTGGTGCGGCACGCAGCATGGTCAGGCCGCCTTCGCGGCGGTGCTCGAAGCCTCGGGGCTGCCGGCGAGCAAGGTCGAGGTCTATAAGGTCATGCTCGGCGGCGGCTTCGGCCGCCGTGGCCGCTCCGACTATGTCACGCAGGCAGTGCTGATCGCCAAGCAGATGCCGGGCACGCCGGTGAAGCTGTTGTGGTCGCGTGAAGAAGACATGCAGCACGGCAGCTATCATCCGATCACGCAGTGCCGGATGTCGGCGGGCCTCGATGACAAGGGCAACCTCACGTCGTTGCACATGCGGCTGTCGGGTCAGTCGATTCTCAGCGCCTTGCGCCCGGAAGCGCTGGTCAACGGCATGGATCCGGCAACCTTCGCAGGCCTGTCGCCGTCCGGCGAGGCTGCCATCGGCTACAGCGTGCCGAACCTGCTGGTCGATCATTCCATGCGCAACCCGCATGTACCGCCGGGCTTCTGGCGCGGCGTCAACGTCAACCAGAACGCCATTTATCTCGAGTCCTTCATGGACGAACTGGCGAAGGAAACCGGCGTCGATCCGCTGGAATTCCGCCGCCGCCTGATGGCGAAATACCCCAAGCACCTCGGCGTGCTCAACGCCGTGGCGGAGCGGATCGGTTGGGACAAGCCGGCGCCGGCCGGGGTTCACCGCGGCATCGCCCAGTTCATGGGCTACGGCAGTTACGTCGCCGCCGCCGCGGAAGTGTCGGTCAACGGCAACAACGTCAAGATC
>CAITEM010000023.1 GCA_903891395.1 uncultured Hyphomicrobiales bacterium
CGCTCGCTGGAGAAGTCCGGTTTCTTCGCCGAGGCGATCCACGGCAACAAGTCACAGAACCAGCGCGAGCGTGTTCTCGCCGACTTCCGCAGCGGCAAGCTGCGCATCCTGATCGCCACCGACATTGCCGCCCGCGGCATCGACGTCGACGGCGTCAGCCACGTCATCAACTACGATCTGCCGAACGTGCCTGAGAGCTCTGTCCACCGCATCGGCCGCACCGCGCGCGCCGGCGCCGAGGGTATCGCGATCTCGTTCTGCGATCAGGAAGAGGGCGTGTTCCTGCGCGATATCGAGCGCATGATCCGCATGACCATTCCGGCGACCGGCGAACGTCAGCCGCACCGTCCGGCGGTACAGGGCGCCCGTGGCAGCCGTGGTAACGGCGGTGGCGGTAACGGCGGCCGTAACAACCAACGCGGCAATAATGGCCGCGGCGGCAATGGCGGTGGCAACGGCCGTAACGGCAACCGTTCGCATGGCGGCGGCAACGGCCAGGGCCGTCAGAACCACGGTCATCAGTCTATCCCCCGCGCAGAAGCCTCTGCGGGGGAGCCAAACGACATCGGAACTGTTACATTCCTGCAGCGCCCGGGTGAGCCGCGACGTAACGCCGGCCACCGCGCGCCGCGCTAGAGCTGTTGGGGAGACGACTGGATGGCGAAGGAAGAACTGCTGGAATTCGACGGCACCGTGACTGAGGTGCTGCCGGACGGCAATTTTCGGGTCAAGCTCGACAACGAGCACGAGGTGCTGGCTTACACCGCCGGCAAGCGGCGTAAATTCCGCATCCGCACCGGCGTCGGTGACCGCGTGATCGTGGAGATGTCGCCCTATGACTTGCAGCGGGGGCGCATCAGCTTCCGCCACAAGGGCGACGCCCCGGCTCCCGGGCCTCAGACGCGTCGGCCTAACTTCCGCCGCCGATAAAAAGTTAAATGTCCCGGCCCCCGCGGCCGGGACATTTTTTTGCTTGTTAGTTGGCGCGTGATCTTTTCCGAAAACCGCTTCACACTTTTCGGGATCATGCGCGGTCGGGGGCACGGAAAACGATCGCTGGGAGGACCAGACGTGCCAAACATTTTTTCGATCTCGCGTATCGCTGTGGCGATATTTCTCGCCGGCGCCCTTGGCGCCGCCTCGGCGCAAGACGCGGGGCGAGATCCGGGCAAAGACTCCCGACAACAACCCAGCCGCTCCGAGCCGCGCGACAACGGCAAAGGTGTACTGCGCCTGCTGCCGGCCGACGCGGTCAGCAACCATTCCATCGCGCTCGGCAACAATAAACTCGACTATACCGCGACCGCCGGCACGCTGGCCTTCTACGACCAATCCGGCGAGCAGAGCGCCGCGGTGTTCTACACCGCCTATGTCGCCAAAAACGCACCGCCCAATCGTCCGTTGACCTTCGTGTTCAACGGCGGCCCCGGCGCCGCCTCCGCCTTCCTGCATCTCGGTTTGGTCGGCCCGCGCGTGCTCGACCTCGGCCCCCAGTCGCACGACGCCGCGCGCGCCGAACTACGCGACAATCCGGACACCTGGCTCGCCTTTACCGACCTGGTGCTGATCGATCCGGTCGGCACCGGCTGGAGCCGCGCCGCCAAGACCGACGACGCCAAAAATTTCTGGAACGTGCGCAGCGACGCCGACGCCATGGCCAAAGCCATTTCGCTTTACGTCTCGCACAACAACCGCACCGCCTCGCCGAAATTTCTGCTCGGCGAAAGCTACGGCGGGTTTCGCGCCGCCAAAACTGCGCGCGCGCTACAGCGCGACCAGGGCATCGCCATCAACGGCATCGTCATGCTGTCGCCGCTGCTGGAAGGCTGGCTGACTTTCGGCGACGACAGTTCGGCGTTGCACGCCGCGCTACGGCTGCCATCGCTCGCCGCCGCCGAACTGGAGCGCAAGAATGCGTTCACGCCGGAGGCGCTGGCTGCGGCGGAGAAATTCGCCATGACCGATTATTTGACCACGCTCGCGGCCAAGCCGCCTCAGGGTGCGGCGGGCGATGCGTTCTATCAGAAGGTAGCGCAGGTCACCGGCATGCCGCTCGAGACGGTGAAGAAATCCGGCGGCTTCATCTCCGACGACTACATCAAGGGCCTGCGCGCCGCCGACGGCAAGATCGTCAGCCGCTACGACGCCGGCTTTGCGGTCGACGATCCGTTTCCCGAGCAAAGCTCGTCGCGCGGCAGCGATCCGGTGCTCGACGGCGTATCGCGCGCCTATGGCGGCGCTTTCGCGTCCTACGCCCGCAACGAGCTCGGCTTCAAGACCGACATCACCTACGCTCTGCTGGCGAGCGACGTCACCGGCGGCTGGGACTGGAAGGGCGGTCGCTATCAGGCCGGCAGCGAAGAAGACCTGCGCACTTTGCTGGCCTTCAGCCCGTCATTCCGGCTGCTGATCGCGCACGGCACGTCCGACATGGTCACGCCCTACGGCATGACGCGCTACATCCTCGACCACATGCCGGCGCTCGGCCCGCCGGGCCGTGCCCAGCTCAAGCTCTACCGCGGTGGCCACATGGTCTATCTCGATCCCGCCTCGCGCAAGGCGTTCTCGGCGGACGCTGCAGCGTTTTATCGGGGTGCGGAGTAGTTTTCCTCGTCATTCCGGCACGGCGCGGCAGCGCTGGACCCGAAATCCAGATAAAGTTAAATGTGTTTCTGGATTCCGGGCTCGCTCGCTCTGCTCGCGCCCCGGAATAACTCAGTGGCCGTTGAACTCCAGCACATCGAACCCGACCAGCCGGTCGACGATATAAATCAGCCCGCAGTCATCGAGCACGACGTCGTTGGTCTGCGGCGCGGACTTGCCCCCGGCCGGGTCCGGAATGAAGAAGCCGACTTCGCGCGGCGACGACGGGTTGGCGACATCGACGATGCGCAGGCCGCCCGCAAACCACACCGCGTGCACCAGCGTGCTGGTCATGCGCTCGTGGAACTGATGCGCGCCGAAACGCGCGCCGGGCGTGCGGGCGAACGGCGAATCCATCTCGCTGACTTCGAACAATGCCAGCGGCTTGACGGCGGCCAGATCGGTCACGTCATAGGTCGCCATGCCGGCGTGCAGGCGGCCGCGGCGCGCCTGTTCCTCGTCGGCGTTCTGAGCGTGGTCTTCCTCGTCGATGGAGAGCGCGATGCGGCGGCCCGCAATCTCGACCGGCACCGGCATGACCGTATGGGTCGGCTCGGGAAACGGCGGGTGATAATTGTACGACGCCACCGTCTTCGGCTTTGTGATGTCGGCAATATCGACGACGCGGAAGCCGCCGTGCCAGCAGCTCGCCCACATTTCGTCGCCGAAACGCAGCGCGTGATGCAGGCGATGGCGCTTACCCGACCAGGTCGGGGTCTCGCCGGCGGCGAGGTTCTGCCCCGGCATCCACCAGCGCGAGACCTCCTGGGGCTTCTTCGGGTCCTTCATGTCGTAAGTGACGAGGATGTTGCCGATGAAGCCTTCCATCTCGGTCGAGATGTAGGCATAGCGCTCGTCCATATCGAAACGATGCACGCCGACGCCGCCGGTGAGCTGATGATGGATCAGCTTGGGCTGTGACCGGTCTGCAATGTCGTAGATGCGGAAACCGCCGTTCTTGTACGGCTTCTTCTCGGCGGCTTCGATCTCGACGACGTCGGCTTCGGTGACGCTGAGCCGCGTCGCCAGTTCGGCGCGGGTCGGCTCGCGGCCGAAGGCGGCGGTGAGTTCGCGGCGAACGCCCGGCATCTGCTCGGCGCGGCGGCCGACCGCGGTCATGTTGCGCTCGTGGTTGACCACCATGATGTCGCCGGCGACGCGCACTTTGTGGCTGTGCGAGGCCGGATCGTCGAGCGTGACGGTCGCCACAACGCGCGGGTTGGCCGGGTCGGCGATGTCGACGATCGAGGTGCCGAGGTTCTGCTTGTTCGGGATGTGGCCGACATAGGCAAACGTGCCGGAAACGGTCACCTGCCCGGCGCCCGGCAGATCGAGATGGCCGAGGCGGCGCACATTGCGCGCCGCCGCGCCGTTCGGATTGACTGTCGGCATTGGTTTTCTCCCGGCGCCCTCGGCGCGTTAATCCATCGTCGCGCCGGAGGCCTTCACGATCGCGGTCCACTTCGGAATCTCGGACTTGATGTAGGCGCCGAATTCTTCCGGCGTGTCGCCGACAATGTCGACGCCGAGCTTGGCCAACGAAGACTGCACGCCTGGGTCCTTCAGCGCCTTGAGAGCGGCGTCGTTCAGCCTGGCGATGACGTCCGGCGGCGTGCCGGCCGGCGCGACCAGACCGTGCCAGGTGCTGGCGTCGAAGCCTTTCAGGCCGGCTTCGTCCATGGTCGGAATTTCAGGAAGCACCGAAGTGCGCTTGAGCGTGGTGACGGCGAGCGCGCGAACCTGCCCGCCCTGGATCTGGCCGACCACGGAGGCCGCGGTGGCGAACATCATCTCTTCGCGGCCGCCGATGACGTCCTGCAAGGCCGGCGCCGCACCCTTATACGGCACGTGCACGATATCGACTTGCGCCATGGTCTTGAACAATTCGCCGGACAGATGCGCCGCGGCGCCGTAACCGGACGAGGCGAAGTTCAGTTTGCCGGGCTGCGCCTTGCAGAGCGCGATCAACTCCATCAGCGACTTCGCCTTCACGTCGTTATTGACGACGAGAATGTTGGCCTGCGTGCCGACCAGTGTGATCGGCAGGAAATCCTTCTGCGGGTTGTAGGTGATCTTCTTGTACAGCGCCTCATTGGTGGCGAGGATGCTGTTGTTGCCCATCAGCAGCGTGTAGCCGTC
>CAITEM010000024.1 GCA_903891395.1 uncultured Hyphomicrobiales bacterium
CCGACTACCTCGCCGTTAATCCGATGGGCAAGGTGCCGGCGCTGGTGCACAACGGCGTCGCCATCACGGAACTTGCCGCGATCTGCGCTTATCTCGCCGACGAATTTCCCGACGCCAAGCTGTCCGTTCCCATTGGCACCCCACGCCGCGGCGTCTATCTGAAATGGCTGTTCTTCAATCCCGGCTGCCTCGAGCCCGCGATGATCGACCGCGCCGCGCCGCGCAAGGAGGCGGCGAAGCGCGCCATGCTCGGCTATGGCGATTTCGACACCACCATGAACGTGGTCGCCGACGCCGTCGGCAAGGCGGCCTATCTGATGGGCGACCAGTTCACCGCCGCCGACGTCGTCATCGGCTCGACCTTGCGCTGGGGCATGATCTTCAAGGCGATCCCCGAGCGGAAGGAATTCGTCGATTACGTCGCGCGGCTGACGTCGCGGCCGGCCCATCAGCGTGCCGAAGCCAAGGACAAGGCTTTCGCCGCCGCCTGAGGCGGCCTTTGTCCACAATGCGGGCGGGTCTGGAAAACGGGAAATGCGGCTTTGCATCCGCGCGCCGCTTGCTATGGTGCGCGCCAGAATCGCTTTCGCAACGCAAGGAACCCCGATGAAGCTCATCTGCACCGTGCTCGGCCTCGCTCTGCTCGTGATTGCCGCGATCTATTTCCTGATGCCGGCCGACGCGCTGCCGAGCTTCTTCCCCGGCCACGAAACCGGCCTGGCGCGCATGCGCTACAAGCACGGCATCGTCACCGGCGTCATCGGCATCGTGCTGCTGGCGATCGGCTGGGTCATGGGACGGCGCTAGCGTCGATCCCGACACGGGCCGGGACCGGCATGCAATCGGCCCTTCGAATGTACGCGGCATAGTTGTAGGATGTCCCCCGTGCGGCCCGTCGCGGCCGCCGAAAAATGGGGGGTCTCATGCCAGTCACGAAAGCTGTTTGCGGCCACAACATCGAGAAGCATGCGGGCGCGGCCGGACAGGGCACCGCGCCCAATCCGATCAACGCGATTATCAAAGCGGCGTTGAAGTTCGCCCGCGTCGCCAAGGACGTCGACGACTCGCTGAAGAAATACGCCGCGCAGAAATGCCCGGCGGGCTGTGCGGTCAAAACGCCGAAAAAACCCGCGCCGGAATATTCCGATTTCTATTTCCGGGTGACGTTCCTGCCGCCCAAGCCGCCGGGGCGTTTGCGTGGCGAATGGAGCTGCGTCATCGGCATGCAGGGCAAGGTCGAGTTCGACTGCGACGAGGTGAGCGGTTAGCGCGCTCTATCTCGCGCCATGGCGCTGACCGAGGCCCGCATCAACGCCTGCGCCGACGACGAGGCGTTGTTCACGCTCCTGTCGGAAGAATTGAAATCGCGTCTGCCGGGCGGCGGGGGCGACGATCTCGATGCGTTTCTGGCGCGGTTGCGTGTGCTGCCGACCGGCCTGCGCGCGATGGCGGCGGTGTATCAGCTCGACGTGAGCATGGCGCTCGACGATCTCGGCTGGCATTTCGGCAACTGGCACCATCGCGGCTATTGCGACGAAACGCTGTGGGCGCTGCGCGAACTGGAAGCGGAGGAGGCGGCCGATATTTTTGAGCAGGCTTACGCGCTGGCGCAGCGTCATTGGGACACGATCGGCGAACGCCTCGCCGCGTTCGGCGATTTCGACGACTTCGTCGAATGGTACAGCGGCTCCGACCTGGAGAAGGCGCTGGAGCCGCTCAATGAACGGATGTGGAATCTTTGCGAGCGCGCGGATATCAGGAACGAAGGCTTGCTGCGGTATTGGGCGCGTTATGCAAGGAAGTATCCGCACAAGGTGACGCAGATGGTGAGTTAGACGCTAAATCGCGCGGATGGCCGGTCATTGGGAATGGAGTCTTGATGCTGCGGGCGCGCAGTGAATGTGTTAGAATGAGTTGTCAGGATTCAAGCATGTCCGCATTGGCAGATCGTATCACCATAGACCCAACCCGTATGCATGGGCGCCCCAGTATTCGCGGTTTGCGTATCACTGTGAGCGACATTCTGGGCATGCTCGCGGGCGGCATGACGCGTGAAGACATTTTGAAGGATTATGCCTACCTCGAAAGCGCCGACATCGATGCGGTGCTGGAATTTGCAGCAGGCAGGCCAACCATCCGGTAATCGCCGCGGAGTGATCCGTGCGTTTTTTGATCGATGCGCAATTGCCACGGGGTCTCGCGCGCCGGCTGACAGAACTTGGGCACGACGCGACGCATGTTGCCGATCTCGGGCTGGCCGAAGCAGCGGACCCTGAAATCTGGAATTACGCGATCGAGCAGACGGCGATTCTGATCACCAAAGATCGCGATTTCGCCGTTGCTCGTGCGGCGACCGACAACGGTCCCGTCATTATCTGGGTTCGGATCGGAAATACGTCGAACGTTTTCCTGATCGCCCGTCTGCTGAGTTCGCTCGATGTGATCGTCGAGGCTATCGAACGAGGCGACACGGTCGTCGAATTTGTCGCCCGCTAGCATTGGTGGGACGCAACAGCGTCTCGGCGGCCCCCCCCTACGACCGCGTCACCCGCCGATGATCGCGTTTGGCACCGCATAGGGCGTGCTGAAACCCGGCGCACGGCTCAACGCAATAAGCCGGTTGGCGGGCGGCGGTGGGGGCGGAGAAGCGATACGGCCTAACGGCATGTAAACTAGACAACCAAATCGCCCGTGCGCGTTGCGGCGGTGAGGGCGAAACGGATATCATGGTCCCGCGCCGGCCAAACCCGGCGCCCGAAGGCCCCGATGGCTCGCAAGAACCGCCCCATCAATTTGCCGGCGCCGTATCTCAGGCGCGTTTGGCTCGAGCCGGTGGGCGCACCCGAGCGCGAGGCCTATCCGTTCAGCCTGCCGTTTTTGCGGGACGGTTTTGAACTGAACTTCGACAGATCGATCACCATCATTGCCGGCGAGAACGGCACCGGAAAATCGACCTTGCTCGAAGGCATCGCCGCGCTGGCGGGGTACGACGGGGCGGGCGGCGGCAAAGGCTATCGGCCGGTCTATCACACGCAGGCGATCGAGAAAACGGGCGAACAATTGGCGAAGGCGATGCGCGCCGGCTGGCTGCCGAAAATCGCCGACGGCTGGTTCTTCCGCGCCGAAAGTTTTTTCACCGTGGCGCGCTATCTCGACGCCGCCGGCAGTCCCGCGGCCGACTTCCTGTCGCATTCGCACGGCGAGGGCTTCATGCGGTTCTTCGAGGAGCGATGCCAGCGCCAGGGCCTCTTCATTTTCGACGAGCCGGAATCGGCATTGTCGCCATCGCGGCAGATCGAGTTTCTGAAACTGCTGCGCGCGATGGAGCGCTCGACCATCTGCCAGGTGATCATGGCGACGCATTCGCCATTGCTGATGGCTTTTCCCGGCGCGCGGCTTTTATGGCTGACGCGCGGCGGCTTGGACGAGGTCGCCGTGGAGGACACCGAACATTACCGGACGTTGCGGCAGTTTTGCGCGGATCCGGCGGGATTTGTCGCCGGCGTATTGGACGAATAGCGCCGAGGAGCGAAAAGGCCGGTCGATCAGGCCAAAGACGGCGCCATGGCCTCGGGCGGCAGGCGCGCTTCGGCGCGCACGTGCAGGCCGCCGGGCGCGTAGGACGACACGACCTTGCCGTGCAACTGGCCTTCGACGATGCGCTTGAGCAGCGTCGTGCCGAAGCCGGCGTGTTCAGGCTCGGATATCTTGGGTCCGGCGCTTTCGCGCCAGTCCAGATCGAGCCAATGGTGGTCGCCCTCGGCGCGCAAAGCCCAGGTCACCGTGAGCCTGCCGTCCGCGCTCGACAGCGCGCCGTATTTGCCGGCGTTGGTGGTCAGTTCGTGCAGCACCATGCCGAAGGCGACCGCGATCTGCGCTGACAGCGTGAAATCCGGGCCGTCGAGCGTGACGCGGCCGGCGCCCTGATAGGGCGCCAGTTCGCCGGTGACGAGTTCGGTGAACGACACCGCGTCCCAGCGCCGTTCGCTCAGCAGCGTGTGCGTATGCGCGAGCGAGCCGATGCGCTGCCCGATGCTGGTGCGGAAGCTGTCCATGTCGCGTGCTGTGCGCAGGCTCATCTGGATCACCGCCTGCACCGTGGCCAATGTGTTCTTCACGCGATGATGCAACTCGGCGATGAGAAGGTGCTGCTGCTTTTCCGCGAGGCGGCGGTCGGCGAGTTCGCGGCGCAGCGCGATCTGTGCCATCACCTGCTTGGCCATCAATTGCAGCAGGTGGCGCTGGCGCGGGTCGAGGGTGCGCGGCTTGTAGTCGACCACGCAGACGGTGCCGATCGGCAGGCCGTCGTCGCCGCGCAATATCGCGCCGGCGTAAAAGCGCAGGCCTGGCTCGCCGGTGACGAAGGGATTGTCGGCGAAGCGCGCGTCCTGCGTTACGTCGGGGACGACCAGCAGATCCTCGTCGTGCAGGATGGTCTGGGCGCAGAACGACACGTCGCGCGGCGTCTCGCGCAGGTCGCCGATGCCGAAGGCGGCCTTGTGCCATTGCCGGTCGCGGTCGATCAGCGTGACGGTCGAGAACGGCGCGTCGCAGACGTCGGCCAGGATCTTCACGACGTCGTCGAAGTCGGCCTCGCGCGGCGTGTCGAGAATGCCGTAGCTGTGCAGCGCGGCCAGCCGCTCTTCCTCGCGCTCGTGCAGACGAATGGACATAAGGTGGGCCGCGATCCGGGGCAGGCTCTGGTGAAAGGGTCGGTGCGGAAATAGGGCGGTCGTTATTATAAATCAATAGCTTATGGAACTTAAGCCCTGGCTGGCGCGAAGGCCACGTTCGATGTGCGCTTGGGTGGCGCGCAGGTCAAGGGCGGGGGCAGGTGGAACTCAGCCGCGACGGTCGATCGGCATTTTACGCTGCAACGGCCTCTGTGCTTCGAGACACGCTGTTGTATCACTCCCATTCCTTGCCGGGCTTGATCGCGACGACGCGCGCGGAAGGTTTGCCGGCACCGCGCGCGATCTGCACGGTGACGTCGTAATATTTCGCCGGCCCTTCCTTGGGCACCCACATCATGATCGACACCCGCATCAGCCCGTTATTGCCGAGGTTGATCTTGCCGCCGCCATGGACCGCGAAGCTGTACTTCTCGGCCGAAGCGCCGACGGCGGTGCGCAGGCGTTTGACCACCGCGGGCTCGATGATTTTGCGCAGGTCGACCGTACCGGCCAGCGCGTCCTTGCCGTCGAAGGCGAACAGATCGAGGTTGGGCGTGTCGAAGCGGTCCTGAAACGCGCGCACCACCAGCCGCGTGTCGGGCGACCACGAGGCCTGCTCCTGCAGGCGATTGACGTGCATTTCGCCGGTGTCCCAATATTGCGATGCGGTCTTGGCGAGCACCGCGCCGTCGGACAGCCGCACCACGACAAGCTCGGTGTCTTCGTTGCTGGACATCTCGTCGGTGGTGTCGCCGGTTTCGGTGCGCCAGGCGAAGGCAAAACGCTTGTCGGGCGAGACCGTGCCGTCGATGACGCGCGCGGCGCCGCTGCCGCTGCCGCAGCGCAGGCCGTCGTGGCTGTCGGGGATGCACGGGCCCATCTCGGCGCGCGCGGGCACAGCGGCGGCGCAAAGCAGGGCGACGACGATCGGCAGCGCGCGGCGACGGGGCGTGTTCATGCGCCAAACTTACCAGCCGTCGCCGGGCTTGTCCCGCCCGTCCGGCCTAGGCCTGCTTCGCCGGATCGAGAAAGACGTACAGCGCCGCGATCTGGCCGTCGCGCACGAGGACGACGTCGAGGCCGGTCACCTGCGGTGCCGCGCCGGGCGCACCGAGGCCCCACTGCAGGCGGCCGGTTTCGTCCAGCGCCTGCAGCGCGATTTCCGTGAAGACGAGGCCGGGAAGCCTGGCGTGCAGAGCCGCGACCGCGGCGTCGAGCGCGGCGCGGCCCTCGTAACGGCCGGTCCGGCTGATGAAGACGCAATCGGCGGCGTAGAGGCCGTCGATGGCGGTGCGGCGGCGCGCCGCGTCGCGCTCGCCGAACACCTCGTGGAGATTTCGGCGGAGCAGAGTTTCGACCGTGTCCGACATGGCTCGTGCCTCGCTGTTTCGGCGCCTCTTACCGTCGCGCCCGTGTCCGGGTTATATGTAGGACGGGTGAGCCGAAAACGGTACCCGCCGGAGAGCAAAATGGCGGCACGCCTATGATGAGACAACTCACTGGCATTTTGGCGCTTGTGCTTGTGGTGTGCGGCGTGGCTCCCGCGCCGGCGGCGTCACCGGAACAGGATTATATCGCGGCGCGCGATGCCGCCATCGCCAAGCTCAAGGCGCGGGTGGACGCCACCAACAAGATCGATGACGCCGTGTCGGCGGACAACGACAAGGCGCTGGCCGGTCTCGAGACAAGGCTGCGCGCCATCGTCGGCCCCGTGACCATCGCGGGCTTCGGCCCCGCCAAGAGCAATCTCGAAACCTTGCTGTCGGAAATGGACTTCGGCCTGCTGGACGGATTGGTGGTTGCATCGCCCGACGACAAATCGCGCGTGATCGTCACGACCGTACCGCTGTTCATGCGCTGGCTGCGCGGCCACAGACACTGGTGGGGCAAGGACTCCGAGATGCCGCAAGACATCGCGGCGGCGGTTCGCACCGAGGCGTTCTACACCCAGGCGACGTCGCAGGACGCCGCGATGGTTGAATATGGCGCGGTGCCGGTGACGAAACCGGACGGCGCGACCTTCGCCTTCGCCATTCTCGGCGCGCGCACGCAGGACCAGAGCCCGCCGGCGCCGGACCAGATGTTCGTGACGCTGGTGACGGGCGGCCGCGTCTTTATCGGCAATGCGCCGCTGGCGGCGAAGATCGAGCCGGACCCGGCCTGCGCGGACTTGCGCGCGTCGTTCGAGCAGCGCGCGAAAGCCGCTATGGAGGCCTACAACGCCAGCGGCCTCAAGGATCAGAAGCAATTCGACCGCTACACGGCGCTGCAGAAAGAGGGCGACGGCGCCGAGCGCCGCTGTTTTGCTGAAAAGCTCTCCCCCGGCGCCCGCGCGCAGGCGGCGAAACAGGCGCAGGGGATGATCGAGGCAATGGCGGCGAAATAAGGAGGGCGGTTCAATGCTTTTCCAGCAGGCGCTGCAAGGCGAGGGCATTCGTCGTGGCGAAACCCAGCGCCGTATTGTCAAAGACGCACCAGCGCGCCGTGTCGCCGGCGCCGGCCGCGGTGAGCCGCTGCGCGCTTTGCGCCAGCGCCTCGTCGTCATAGGCCGAATAATACATGCGCGGCGCGCCGTGCAGGCGCAGATAGAACAGGCCGGGCCAGCCGCCGGCTTGCGGTTCGCCGCCGCCGATGGCCGGATGCGCCGCGACGCGCGCCACGGCGAAGGTACGCAACAACGCGTCCGCCGCGCCGCTCAGCCAGCTTGCGTGGCGCGGCTCGCAGGCGGCGAGCCCTGAAAACCGCGCGCGGAACGCGGTGAAGAACGCGCCGGCGGCAGCGGCGTCGAAGGCCAGGCTCGGCGGCAGTTGCACCAGCACCGGCCCGAGCCTGTCGCCCAGACCGCCAACTTGTCCGGCGAACGCATCGAGCGCGGCCTCCGCGCCGGCAAGGCGCAGCGTGTGCGTGATGTCCTTCGGCAGCTTGACGGCGAATGAAAAGTCCGGCGGTACGGTCGCGGCCCAACGCTCATAGGTCGTGCGCCGGTGCGGTCGATAGAACGACGAATTGATCTCGACGGCGTTGAAGCGCTGCGCGTAGCGGGCGAGATGGCTGCCTTCAGCCGGAAAGCCGGCCGCGCAGGCCTTCGGCAGGCTCCAGCCGGCAGTGCCGAGACGGACAAAGCGAGGCGGCATCGGCGCGGACTCCGGCGGCGGGTCGTTTCGGTGCCGGTGGCTTGAGCGGCCGGCGCGGATCAACAGGC
>CAITEM010000025.1 GCA_903891395.1 uncultured Hyphomicrobiales bacterium
ATCATCACGATATCGGCGCCGTTGAGGCCTTCGCGCATGTCGCGCGCCACCTCGACGCCGACGCGGTCGATGCCGAGGGGGAGCAGGGTGGAGGGGGCGACCACGCGCACGCGGGCACCCATGGCGTTGAGCAGGATGATGTTGGAGCGCGCCACCCGCGAATGCAGGATGTCGCCGCAGATCGCC
This sequence comes from uncultured Hyphomicrobiales bacterium, assembly GCA_903891395.1. Lineage (GTDB taxonomy): Bacteria > Pseudomonadota > Alphaproteobacteria > Rhizobiales > Xanthobacteraceae > Pseudolabrys. The sequence goes on from CAITEM010000025.1 coordinate 187, forward strand.
ACCAGCAGCCCCTCAAGCCGGCCCTTGTTGCGGCGGATGGTGAGCGCGTCGAGCAAGGCCTGGGTGGGGTGCTCGTGCGAGCCGTCGCCGGCATTGATGACCGAGCAGTCGAGCTTGCTGGCGAGCAGCGCGACCGCGCCGGAGGCGTGATGGCGTACCACCAGGATGTCGGGGTGCATGGCGTTGAGCGTGATCGCTGTGTCGATCAGCGTCTCGCCTTTGCGCATCGACGACGAACTCGCCGACATGTTCATGACGTCGGCGCCGAGACGTTTGCCCGCGAGTTCGAACGACGCCTGCGTGCGCGTCGACACCTCGAAGAACATGTTGATCTGGGTGCGGCCGCGCAGCGAGGCGGTCTTTTTCTCGACCTGCCGATTGAGGGTGACGAATTCCTCGCCGAGGTCGAGCAGGCCGGAAATTTCCGCGGCGGAAAGCCCCTCGATCCCCAACAAATGACGATGGTTGAGGACGAATGATGATTTCGGCGCGATGTTCATTAAAGCCAGTCCTATACGGCTAACGGCGGGGCGCGGCAAGGCCGGGTTCCACCGATCCACAAGCCCGGTTAACCGTTCCGGGACGCGTGGCCACAATTTCGTGAAGGGCAATTCGGCCACACCCGTCGGAACGTTGCCGCCGTTCGCGGGTTGTATGACCGAACACCACGCCCTTTCCGGGCGCTTACGGAGGCACCATGAAGACTTTTATGAAATATGCGGTTGCTGCGGCCCTGACGGGCGCGATTGCGTTGGCGGCGGCGTCGCCCAGTGAAGCACGCGGCGGCCGCAATGCGGCGGCGGCTGTCGGCTTCGGCGCGGGCGCTCTGGTTGGCGCGGCGGCGGCCAGTTCCTACAACAACGGTTACTACGCCGACCCGGGTTACGCCTATGAGCCGGGCTACGCTTACGAGCCGGGTCCAGCCTACGTCGAACCGGCCCCGACCTACTATTACGACAACGGCAGTGGCTATCGCCGGTCGCAGCTTCACGGCTGCACCTCGTCGCCCGCTTCGATGAACGCCGGCGCGTCGTGCTAACGTCTCGCTGAATAATGACGAAAGAGGGCGGACCAGCCGGTCCGCCCTCTTTTGTGTGTGCGATTACTTGTTGGCGTGCGCAAGCCGGTCCAGCGCGCCTTGCAGGATGAACATCGCGGCGTGCTGATCGATCACCGCGGCACGTTTGGCGCGGCTGACGTCGTTGCCGATCAGTTCGCGCTCGACGGCGGCGGTCGACAGCCGTTCATCCCACAGTCCGATCGGCAGTTCGGTTAGCTTGGCGAAATTGCGGGCGAAGGCGCGAGTCGATTGCGCCCGCGGCCCTTCCGACCCATCCATGTTGATCGGCAGACCGAGGACGAAGCCGGCGGCATTGCGCTCGCCGGCCAGCGCCAGCACGCGGGCGGCGTCCTTGGTAAAATTGGTCCGCGCCACCGTCTCGACGGCGGTGGCGATTCTGCGGTCGGGGTCGCACACCGCCACGCCGATGGTTTTGGTGCCGAGATCGAGGCCGAGCAGGGCGCCTCGCGGCGGC
>CAITEM010000026.1 GCA_903891395.1 uncultured Hyphomicrobiales bacterium
GCGCCTTCACCCGCGACAATCTCATGATTGCGGCCTATGCCGGCGGCCGTTTCGTGAGCGACCGCACGATCGACAGCCACATCCGTCACATCCGCTCCAAGTTTGGCGCGTTGGGCGGAGACCCGATCGAGACAGTTCACGGCGTTGGCTACAAGCTGGCGGCGGGCTGAGGTGATGAAGCGACGGCATCCGCTGCCGCGCATCAGGACCGTGTTGTTCGCCACTTATCTTGTGGTGCTGCTGTTGCCGGTGGCCGGCATCGGTATCCTGCGCCTCTACGAGAGCGCGCTGGTGCGTCAGACGGAGGCGGAGCTGCTGGCCCAGGCGGCGGTGCTGTCGGCGACCTATCGATCGGCCTGGCTGGAGCGTGCACAGACGGACGCGTTGGCGTCGATGCCGCAAGCCAGCCTTCCCTGGGGCACGCCGCCGACAGCGCAGTCGTCCGAACGCTGGACCGCGCTGTTTCCCCAGCTCGACCTGGCCGACGCGTCCATCCTTCCGCCCCCAGCCAATGCCGTGCTGACGGCGCGCCGACCCGAACCGGTCGCCCTTCAGGTGGCAAGGACCTTGAACCCCGTCGTTGGCGATGTCCGACGGATGACACTGGCGGCAATTCGCATCGTCGACGCCTGGGGAGTGATCGTCGCCTCCAGCGGGCTGACCGATCTCGGTCTCAGCCTGGCGGCGCAAGACGAGGTGGCGCAAGCGCTGCGCGGCGCGCCGACGACGGTGTTGCGAGCCCGGATCGTGACACCGGCCGACTACGGCTGGGACTCGATCAGCCGCAACACTGATCTACGCGTCTTTGTCGCCGTGCCCGTGTTGGCCGAAGGCCGCGTGCTCGGCGCTGTCCTGGCATCCCGCACGCCGCGCAATATCGCTCAAATGCTCTACGGCAAACGGTACGCCCTGCTCGAGTTGGCGGCCGTGTTGATCGCGGCTGTCGTGGCGCTGGCCTGGTTCACCGGTTACGCCATCGTCCGGCCGACCCGCCAGCTCGCCGCGATGGCGCAACGTGTCGCCGCCGGCGACATTCGCGCGGTTGATCCCCTGGCGGCTCCGATGACCCGCGAAGCGCGCTCGCTTTCCGATTCGATCCAGACCATGGCGCGCACGCTGGAGGCGCGGGCTGACTATGTGCGCGACCTGGCGCTGGGCATCAGCCACGAATTCAAGACGCCGCTCACCGCGATCCGGGGCGGGGCGGAGCTGTTGCGCGATCATCTCGACGACATGTCGTCCGACGAGCGGCAGCATTTCCTCTCCAATATCCTGGCCGATACGACCAGGCTCGAACGACTTGTCCGTCGACTCTTCGAACTCGCTCAGGCGGATGCCTTGACGCCACGCGGTGACGAGTCGTGCGACGTCAAGACGGCGGCGCTGGAGATCGCCGACGAGTTTCGCCGCAAGGGCGCCAGGATCTCCACCAGTGGCGCGTCTGCGCCGGCCGTGATCGACCGTGCATCGCTCGACATCGTGCTCTCCAACCTGCTGGACAATGCGCGCCAGCATGGTGGCCCGGACGTATCGACCGGCATTGCCTGGCGCGCGGAACCCGGCGCGGTGCTGATCGATGTGTCGGACGATGGCGTGGGCATCTCGGCTGGCAATGCCGACCGGATATTCGAGCGCTTCTTCACCACGGCGCGCGATTCGGGCGGCACCGGCCTTGGCCTGGCCATCGCGCGCCGACGGCTCGCGGCCTATGGCGGCAGCATTCGCCTTGTGCCGGCGGCACGCGGCGCGGCGTTCGAGGTCAGGCTGAAGGCCGCGGCTCCGGCTGATATGGCCTAGCGAGATTTTTCCAGTTCTTGAGCTTGGAAGGGTCGAGCGTCAGGTAAAGGTCGGCCGCCAACTGCCGCACGAAAAAGGGCGAGGCGGTGGGCACCACCACGTCGTAGCCCGACCGACCGGTCTTGAGCTTGGCGTCGAGAATTTCGTTGGAATCATAGGTCATGTAGTTGATCTTCAGGCCGGACTCTTTGGCGAAATCCTTGAGTTGGTCCTCGGCGATATAATCGGACCAGTTGTAGACATTGACCGCTTCTTGCCCGAGTGCAGGGACGGCGGCGAAGGTGAAGGCAATCGCGATGGCGAACAGCGGCAGGCGCATCGACAAACTCCGGAATGGGCAAGCGTTTGCATCATTTCGGTTGAAAGCCGGAACTGCAAGGCAAAGCTAGGCAGGGCCAACGAGGGAATCCAAATGACCGAGGAAGAGAAACCCGGCGGGCAGTGGCGTCCCGTTCAGAAAATGGATCCGGATACGACCTACCGATTTAGGGTGGCGGCAGACGAGTTGGTGGCGGAGATAACACCGAACCCGGATATTTTCGTCCTGGCGCATTTTGGCGTGCCGCGCATCGAGC
>CAITEM010000027.1 GCA_903891395.1 uncultured Hyphomicrobiales bacterium
GCTGGCGGCGTCATTACAACACCGTACGGCCGCACTCGTCGCTAGGATATCGACCACCCGCGCCAGAAGCACTTGTATGGCCTCAACCAAAACCGGTGGCGCAAATGCAATCGCTAAACTAACATTCCAATCGGACCACTCAGTGGGGGCCGGTCACCGCGATAGAACGTGAGCGCGATGATGTGCGCGCCTTCCTTCAACGCCAGCGAGATGAACGGCTCCATCACGGTCGCGGCGCGGATCTTGCCGGCCTTGACCTGATCGTAGCGATAGCTCGGCTCGCCGATATGCACCGTCTTGACGTTGTCGCGGCCGATCGCGCCTTCGAGCAATTGCAGCGTGGTGTAGTGCGAGCCGGTGAAATCGTTGATGCCGATCTCGACGCCGTCAAGATCGCGCGGCACCAGCAGCGTCTTGTCGAACGAGATGATGGCCTGCGCGGCGACGGCGGGACGCAGCGCCGCGATCTTGGCGCGCGCCGCCTGGCCGCGCTCGATGCGGTCGATGCCGCCCCACTCGCAGACGTTATAGGTGTCGGCTTTGCCCTGCTCGTACAGCGACTCTTTCAGCCGGTGCAGCGGCTGTTGTTCGTGCGGGTTCTTTTCCCGATCGCTGTAGCCGGCGGCGTAGCTGAGATTGACGCCGTGCTTGGCGAACAGGCCGGCCTCGAGCGCGACGAGCACCGGCAGGTCGAACACCGGGGGATTGGGAGCGATGCGGATATCGAAGGGGGACGCCATTAGAATTCTCCATGACGCGCGCGCCGGGATGACTGAGACGGGGCGCGTGGTCAGGAGAGGCTAAGCTTGGGAAACCTGAATGCAATGAAACGCGATTGCGTTCTTTGGGCCGAAGCAGAACGTGTATGCTTCGGATGCAGTCTAAAGCGACCACATTGATGCACTGTTTCTATTATACGGCACTTTAAAGGATATTATTCTACAGCTGGAACCGCCGACTTACGACGCGAGCTGCCGCCGTTCGTAATCCGTCCGCGCATAGTGCTCGCGCTTGGCCTCCAGCATGGCGAGGTCGGCGCGCTTGACCACGGCTTCCAGCCGCTCGCCCGGCTGGCTCGTCGACAGGCCCGTCGACAGGCTGAGCGGCAACTCGGTGTAGAATTCGTTGTTGATGGCGACGAGATCGAGGATCACCTTCATCATCGCCTCGCCTTCGGCGCGCTCCACGCTCGGCATGATCACGGCAAACTCGTCGCCGCCGATCCGCGCCACGCGCGACGGCTTTTCCACCACCGAATTGAGCACCTCGCCGGCGCGCCGCAGCAGCGAGTCGCCGGCGGCGTGGCCGAGTTCGTCGTTGGCGGCCTTCAGACCATTGAGGTCGGCCATGATGATGGTGACCGGCCACGGCCCTTTCCGCTCGAGGCGGTTCATCTCGTCGACGAAGAAGGTCCGGTTGCACAGTTTGGTCAGCGCATCGTGGCTGCCGAGATATTCGAGATAAGCCTCGGCCTTCTTGCGCGCGGTGATGTCGGTGAGCGCGACCTGCACCAGCGACCAGTCGCTCTCACGTTCCGGGAATACGGAGAACTGCAGCAGCAGATTCAGCTTGGTGCCGTCGAGCGCGTAGTTGACCACCTCGCGCTGCTGAAACAGCTTGCCGTCCCACAGGTCGATCAACTGCTCGCGGAAACACGGCTCCATCTCGTCGCGCATGACCGTCGGCAGGCTGCGCAGCAGCGTCGCCTTGTCGGGCGCGCCGAACAATTCGAGCGTGTGCTGGTTGACGTCGATGATGCGGATTTCGCTGATGCAGCGCTGCACGAATTCCTCGTGCACATCGGTGAAGACGCGCAGGTCGGTGATGCCCTGCGCCCGGATCTCGTCGATCAGCTTCTTGACGCCGGAGAAATCCTCGACCCAGAGCGACACCGGCGAGTGCGCGAACAGGCCGCGCGCATAACTTTCGCTGCCGACCAGTTGACGCAGCGCGGTCTCGCGATCGGTGACGTCCTCGATGGCGAGCAGCACGCGCGTCCAGTCGTCCTCGAAGCCCGGCAGGATCGACGCCTTGAGATGAATGTCGAGCCGGTCGCCGGTCAGCGAATAGTTCACGGTCTTGCTGGTGAACTCGGTTTTGCCTTCCCAGAGCTGGACGAGTTCGTCGACGTGGGTCAGCAGCATGTCGTCGCGGAAGACGCGGTCGAGATTGCCGACCAGATGGTCGAGGTCGGTGGCGCCGAACAGGCTGAGCGTCTTGCGGTTGACCTGAAGCACCCGGATGCGGCTGGCGCATTCCTTGATCCGTTGCGGATGGCCGGTCAGATGATCGCGCAGCGAGGTCACGCCGGCCCGCCGCCAGGCGTCGAACAAGGCTTTGACGCCGCTGTAATCCTCGAGCCAGAGCGACACCGGCGCCAGTTCGAAAATGCCGCCGCTGGCGTCGGGGCCCAGCACGGCAGACGAGAGCGGGGCGAGCAAGTCGGCGTCGGTCATGGCATTTCACACATCATGCGAGTGAGGTCCGGCGGGAAGCCGGCTCCTTTCTGACACAGGGATGATGAGTATTTGCTTACCTAAGACCCGTGCCGAAATGGGAACCCGGCGGGAGACGGACCGGCAGTTCCGCGATCATTCGCTCTCTTCCCTCGCCCGTCGACTCTCCCCATATTCGATTTCATGGCCAAAACCCCGAACAAGCCCCCGCATTTGCCCCCGAAAAAGCCGAAAGACCCCGCCCGCCCGACGCGCGCCAAGGCCTCGCGGCCGGACGCGCCGAAGCCGGACGACGCGCTGGATGCGCTGCTGAACCCGGCCATCGCGCGGGGCACCGCCGGCCTGGGTTCCGGTACGGGGCTTTCTTCGTCATTCCGGGGCGCGAGCCATGGCGCGTCAAACACGCGCATAAACGCACTGAAGGCGAGCGAACCCGGAATCCAGAAACA
>CAITEM010000028.1 GCA_903891395.1 uncultured Hyphomicrobiales bacterium
ATGTGTTCCTGACCTGGGTGCTCAACCAGATCGGCGCCAAGAACCGCACTACACGTTACGCCGGACGCCCGGCATCGGCCTCGACCGCGGTTGGGCAGATGTCGAAGCACCTGGCGCAGCTCAAGCAATTCCTCGATGAGGCGTTGGGTTAAAAACTCCTGTCAATGGCCGGGCATAGTCGTTCGAAGAACGACGTTTCTTCGAAACGTCTATGTCCCGGCCACCCGACAAGGGACGCACATTGCCCGCCTAAGCGGGATGGCCGGGACAAGCCCGGCCATGACAATTGAAAGACTGAGAGAATTCATATGACTGACATCCGCGTGCCGACCCTCGGCGAATCCGTCACCGAAGCGACGGTGGGCAAATGGTTCAAGCAGCCGGGCGACGCGGTCGCGGTCGACGAGCCTCTCGTTGAACTGGAAACGGACAAAGTCACGCTCGAAGTGCCGGCGCCCGCCGCGGGCATTCTCGGCGAGATCGCGGCGAAGAACGGCGAGACCGTCGGGGTCGGCGCCATTCTCGGCATGATCAAGGACGGCGCGGGCGCAGCCGTTAAGGCCGGTACGGCCACCGGCGCGCCGCAAGGCCGCCCCGACGTCAAGCAGGCGACAACCGCGCCGATCAACGCTGCCGAGGAAGAACCGGCGCTGCGTACCGCCCCGAAGGCCGAGACCAAAACGCCCACCGCAGCAATGCCGGCACCGCCGTCGGTCCGTAAGATCGGCGCCGAAAGCGGCGTCGATCCGGCCAGCGTTGCAGGTTCGGGCGTACGCGGTCAGGTCACCAAAGGCGACATGCTGGCGGCAATCGAGCGCGCTGCGTCGCAGCCGACGCCGGTTTCCGCGCCGGCGCAGATGCGGGCGCCATCGCCGGCCGACGATGCCTCGCGCGAAGAGCGCGTGCACATGACGCGCCTGCGCCAGACCATCGCGCGCCGGCTCAAGGATGCGCAGAACACCGCCGCCATGCTCACGACCTTCAACGAGGTCGACATGAGCGCGGTGATGCACCTGCGCAGCCAGTACAAGGATCTTTTCGAGAAGAAGCACGGCGTCAAGCTCGGCTTCATGGGCTTTTTCGTCCGCGCCTGCATCCAGGCGCTCAAGGACGTGCCGGCGGTCAATGCCGAGATCGACGGCACCGACATGGTCTACAAGAATTATTATCACATCGGCGTCGCGGTCGGCACCGAGAAGGGCCTCGTCGTGCCGGTGGTGCGCGACGCCGACCATCTGTCGCTGGCCGGCGTCGAGAAGACGATTTCGGAACTGGGCAAGCGGGCGCGCGATGGCCAGCTCAAGATCGACGACATGCAGGGCGGCACCTTCACCATCTCGAACGGCGGCGTCTACGGCTCGCTGATGTCGACGCCGATCCTGAACGCGCCGCAATCGGGCATTCTCGGCATGCACAAAATCCAGGAGCGGCCGGTGGTGGTCGCCGGCAAGGTCGAAATCCGGCCGATGATGTATCTGGCGTTGTCCTACGATCACCGAATCGTCGATGGCCAGCAGGCCGTCACCTTCCTGGTGCGCGTGAAGGACAATCTCGAAGATCCGGCGCGGCTGGTGCTGGATCTTTGATCTCTTAATCCCTCCCCTGAAAGGGGAGGGTCGCCGAGCGCAGCGAGGCGGGGTGGGGTCGTCGCGTCGTCGATAGCAAACCCCACCCGCTCGCCGCATTCGCGGCTCGCATCCCTCCCCTTGCATGGGGGGAAAAAGTAAGCGGAGTACATTGATGGCCTACGAGCTCATCGTCATCGGCACCGGCCCTGGCGGCTATGTCTGCGCCATTCGCGCCGCGCAGCTTGGCCTCAAGACCGCGGTGGTCGAGAAGAGCCCGACCTACGGCGGCACCTGCCTCAATATCGGCTGCATTCCCTCGAAGGCGCTCTTGCATGCGTCGGAGCTGTTCGAGGAAGCCGGCCATTCGTTCGCCAAGATGGGCATCGGCGTGCCAGCGCCGACGCTCGATCTCAAGGCTATGCTGAACTTCAAGCAGGAGGCGATCGACGGCAACGTCAAAGGCGTCGACTTCCTGTTCAAGAAGAACAAGATCGAAGGTTTCAAGGGTACTGGCAAGATTACCGGCGCGGGCAAGGTCGAAGTCACGGACGCCGACGGCAAGACCCAGACGCTCGAAGCCAAGGCTATCGTCATCGCCACCGGTTCGGACGTCGCCAAGCTCAAGGGCATCGAGATCGACGAAAAGCGTATCGTGTCGTCGACCGGCGCGCTCACGTTGCCGGAAGTGCCGAAGCATCTGCTGGTGATCGGCGCCGGCGTCATTGGTCTCGAACTTGGTTCGGTGTGGCGGCGCATCGGCGCGAAAGTCACCGTAGTCGAATTTCTCGACGGCGTTTTGCCTGGCATGGATGGCGAAGTGCGCAAGCAGGCGCAGCGCCTGTTCGAGAAGCAAGGCATGACCTTCAAGCTGTCGTCCAAGGTCACCGGCGTTGACACGTCGGGAAAGACACTGAAGGCGACCGTCGAGCCGGCCAAAGGCGGCGCTGCGGAAACTATCGAAGCCGACGTGGTGCTCGTCTCGACCGGTCGCGTGCCTTACACGGAAGGGCTTGGCCTCAAGGAAGCCGGCGTGAAGATGGACGAGCGCGGTCGCGTCGCAGTCGATCATCACTACGCGACCAACGTGCCGGGCATCTACGCCATTGGTGACGTGATTGTCGGCCCGATGCTGGCGCACAAAGCCGAAGATGAAGGCGTCGCCATTGCCGAAATTCTGGCGGGCCAAGCCGGCCACGTGAATTACGATGTCATTCCAGCGGTGGTTTACACCATGCCGGAGATCGCCTCGGTCGGTAAGTCGGAAGAGGACTTGAAGGCGGCCAACGTCGCCTACAACACGGGCAAGTTTCCGTTCACGGCCAACGGCCGCGCCAAGGCCAATCAGCAGACCGACGGGTTCGTGAAAATTCTCGCGGACGCCAAGACCGACCGCGTGCTTGGCGTGCACATTGTCGGTTCGGATGCCGGCAATATGATCGCGGAAGCCGCGGTGCTCATGGAATTCGGCGGCTCAGCCGAAGACCTGGCGCGCACCTGCCACGCGCATCCGACGTTACCCGAAGCGGTCAAGGAAGCGGCGATGGCTGTCGCCAAACGCGCCATTCATATGTGATACTCCCCCCGAAGAACAATTTCGGGGAGTGAAAATGGCCAAAGGTCACAAAGATAAAGTCGCCGTCATCACCGGCGCAGCCAGCGGCTTGGGGCAGGCTTTCGCGAAACGGCTGGCCGAGGACGGCGTCAATGTCGCCTGCGTCGACATCGCCGACGCCGCGCCGACGGCAAAGCTCGTCGAGGCGGCGGGCCGCAAGGCGATCGCGATCAAATGCGATGTCTCGTCGGAAGACTCCGTCAAGGCGATGGCCGCGAAAGTGAACGAAACTTTCGGCCGCGCCGATATCGTGATCAACTCGGCAGGCATCTTCCCGCAGACCGATCTCGGCACACTGACCTTTGCCGATTGGAAGCGCATTCTCGGCATCAATCTCGACGGCACGTTTCTGGTCAGCATGGCCTTCATTCCGGGCATGAAGCAGCGCGGCTGGGGACGCATTATCAGCATGTCGTCGTCAACATTCGGCTCGGTGGTGACCGGCTTCGTGCCTTATGTTTCGAGCAAGGCCGGCATCATCGGCTTCACGCGGGCTATGGCGAGCGAACTGGGGCCTTTCGGCATCACGGTCAACGCCATTCAGCCGGGGCTGACCCGCACGCCCGGAGCGACCGGCCGTCCGCCACGCGCGGGCTTCGCCACCATGGACGATGAGTTCAACGCGGTGGCGCAAGTGCAGGCGATCAAGCGCATCGAGGAGCCCGACGACCTCGTCGGCGCGGCTTCGTTCCTGACCAGTGACGACGCCGCCTTTATCACCGGCCAGACCATGAACGTCGACGGCGGCCGGGTGAGATCCTAGGACGCCTTAAACCGGCAATAATCCTCCCTATATTGAGCGGATGCGCCGCACCTGGCTTCGTCCAATCTGGATACTTCTCGCGCTGATCTTCCTTGCGGAAGCCTGGCTGTGGGATCATCTCGAGCCGCTGGTCGCGCGCATCGTCAGTCTCATTCCGTGGGGCCGGCTCAAAGCAAAGCTGGTGGCGTTGATCGAAGATTTGCCGCCCTGGGCGACGCTGATCGTCTTCATTGTCCCCTTCGTCCTGCTGCTGCCGGTGAAGTTCCTCGAGGTCTATCTTCTCGCCACGCATCAATGGCTGGCGGCTGGCATTGTGCTGATCTTCGCCAAGCTTGTCGGCCTCGGCGTGACGGCTTTCATCTTTGACGTGACGCGCGACAAGCTGCTGCAGATGGCCTGGTTCCGGCGCGTATACGCATGGTTTCTGTGGGCGCGGGTCTGGGCGCACGAGATTACCGAGCCGGTGCGCGAACGCATGCGTCAGCTCGTGTGGCTGCTGAAGCCGCAGCGCGCCGGCCGCTTTCTCAAGCGTTTCATGCGCCTGCGGCGCAATGCTTACCGCAACCGCGCGGCATAGGCCCGCAGCCATTTGCGCGCAGGCGCCTCAATGAGTGCATAGGTCGTTAATGCGACCAGACAAATCACCGTCAGGATGGCAGCGAAGCGGGCAAGCTCCAGAGCCAGATTTGGCGCGGGTGTCGTCAGGATTGAAACATTTGTTCTGACGATGATCATGTAGACGACGTAGTGGATCAAATAGATCGAATAGCTCGCTTCGCCCAGCGCCACGACCGGCCTTGTTGAGAGCAGAGTCGAAAGCGGGTTGCGGTAGCGCACCGAGCAATAGATCAAGACGGCGCAACTCGGCGCCAGCGCGAAATTCATGTTGAGCCGGCGGAAGATGTCAACGACAGGATCCGGCGCGTAGTTGAGATAGGTGACGACGAAGAGGCTGACGGTCGACAACGCGATGAGCGCTTGTCCGAGCGCCGTTTCCAGGGCCGTCGCGTCGTACGCCCGGCGCCGCAAGAAAAGTTCGGCGACGATACAGCCGAGCACGAATTCGCCGATCCGCACGTAAGGGGACATGTAAAGCAGCCAACGTACGAACGAACCTTGCAAATCATGTTCGATGCCGGCCGCCGGGCCGAAAACGTCAACCGCCCAACGGTCGATCTGCGGCGTATGGTCGAACAGAAACGCCGCGAACGCGGCCCAGATCACGCACCATACGATGGCCGTCAGCGTCAGCATCCATGCCGATCGCGGCCGCCACAACAGCAGGGCGACGGCTGGATATGCGAGATAGAAGAACCACTCGGTGCTGATAGACCAGGTGAGCGGCGACGCCCCGCCGATCCCCGACGTCAGCGGCACGCCGTCGATCCAGATGGGGAACCAGCTCTGTGTGAAGGTGAGATAGAACGGCAATGCCTTGAGCAGGCCGACGAAGCCCTCGCTATGGCCGGCGATCAAAGCCGAAACCCGGCTGCTGAGCAGGATGCTGATACCCAGCATGACGATGAACATCGGGTAGAGCCGGGCGAAGCGGCCCCATAGAAACCCAGCAAAAGCGGCGCGGTGACGCTGCAGCACGATGTTGCGATAGTTGTAATGGATGACAAAGCCGCTGAGCACGAAGAATAGCGTCATGCCGAAGCCGGACGCTTGCCGCAGCCAGTACACAGCGGAAAACGGTGTGTCCGGGATTTGCAACACGGTGTAGGTGCCGTGGGCCAGCATGACCGACGCAGCCGCGACGAAACGCAGACCAGTCAGTGCGGGCAGTCTCGGTGCGTTCGGCTGCTCCGCGGCAGGGGCGAGCGAGGACCCCGCGCCTTCGAGACTCAATGCCCGCCCGCAGTAAGGAAGTCGAGGGCATGCGGCGCCCATAGGCCGAACGCCGTCAAGGCCAGGCCGGCAAGACCGAGCCCGGTGGACAGCCATGCCAGCACCATCATGCCGGTGATGATGGTGGCTGAGGCCAGCACGATGCCGATCTGAAACGCGGCGGAGGCGAATTCGTAATTGTGGTAGCGCGCCAGCGCCTCGTCGCGCTCATGCTCGGCTTCCTTGGCGCGTTCAACGAGTTGCTTGCGGCCTTCTTTCGTCTCCGGTTCGTCGTTATAGCGCGCGATGTTCTTTTTCCAGCCGTCGATCGTCTTCGCCATCGAGGCTTTGGACACCGGATTGTCGGTGGTATCGGCAACGACCTGAAGCTGTTCGGCGGCGGTGCTCAGTACGGTTATGCGGATGGTCTTGGCCTGGAAGAAGGCCCACAGGTCGTTGGAACTGACGTTCAAGGTAATGGCGTGGGTCTGCGCGCTTTTGCCGAGGGTTTCGGAAAACGCCAGGAACAACGCCAGCACCGAAATCAGCAGCGCAATCTTCTTGTTGCCGCCATGCGATGCATGTTCGGCATGCTCGGCGTGTTCAAGGTTTTCGTGCGCGCTCATGACCCCTCCTCAATCGGAACAGGGGCAACGATGATGGCAATCCGCGAATGACGCAAGTGGCGAAATCACGCCCGCGGGTGTGCGCTCGCGTAAACTTCCAATAAACGCTCGGAATCGACGGCGGTGTAAATTTGCGTGGTCGACAGCGAGGCGTGGCCGAGCAGTTCCTGGATCGCCCGCAGGTCGCCGCCGCGCGCCAATAAGTGCGTCGCGAACGAGTGCCGCAACGCGTGCGGCGTCGCGCTGTCGGGGAGGCCGAGCGCGCCGCGCAGCCGCTCCATCGTCAGTTGCACGATGCGCGGGCTTAGAGGCCCGCCGCGGGCGCCGACAAACAACGGGCCTTCCGGCGGCAGATCGAGCGGACACAGCGCGGTGTAATCCGCGATCAGTTTTGCTACCTGCGGCAACACCGGCACCATGCGGGTCTTGTTGCCTTTGCCGGTGACGGTCAGTGTGTCACCGGTTTCCGGCGCTTCCTTGCGCTTGAGGCTCAGCGCCTCCGCGATGCGCAGGCCCGAACCGTAGAGCAATGAGAGAACCGCGGCATCGCGGGCGATGATCCAGGGCTCGCGGGTCTCGCCCTCGCGCAAATCGGTGTCGCTAATACGCTTGGCATCTTTGATCGCCAGCGGCTTCGGCAGGCTTCGCGCCAGCTTGGGCGAGCGGATGGCGGCGAGCGCGCCGACTTTGCCCTTGCCGTCGCGCTCCAGAAATTTGGCAAAGGAACGAGCACCGGCCAGCCCGCGCATCAAGGTGCGGCTGCCGGCGCCGCCGCGGCGCCGCGCCGCCATGAAGGCGCGGACATCGGCGGGTGTCAGCTTGGCCAGTTGGCGAAGGGAGGGCGGGGCACCCATATGTTCGGCCAGGAAGCCAAGGAATTGGCCGACGTCGCGGCCATAGGCTTCCAGCGTTTTCGCCGACATGCGCCGCTCGGCGCCGAGATAGCTGAGCCAGCGGTCGATTTCGGCGGCTACGTCGGGGCTGGTGGCGGGGGCGCTCATGGGGTGAACTTGGCACCCCTTCCTTACCCTTCCTTAAACGGGCGGAATCGGACAAACCTGACTCATGGCTACGCGCATTGTCGATGTCCTGGTGCCGGTGGCGCTCGACCAGACCTATTCCTACCGGGTCCCGGAAGGTTTGGAGCTGGCGCCGGGCGACGTCGTCACCGTGCCGCTCGGCGCGCGCGGCGAGACCACCGGCGTGGTCTGGGCCGAAAACGACAATCCCAATCCGCGCTTTCACAACCGCATGAAGGATGTTGCCGGAAAGCTCGACGTGCCGTCGCTGCGGCCCGAGTTGCGGCAATTCGTCGATTGGGTGTCGGGCTACACGTTGTCGGCGCGCGGCATGGTGCTCCGCATGGCGTTGCGCATGGGCGAGCATCTCGGACCTGGCCGCGAGCGGGTCGGCGTGCGGCTCGCGGGCCCCGCGCCGCAGCGCATGACGCCGGCGCGCGCCCGCACCCTGCATCTGTTTTCCGACGGCATGACACGGGCGAAAGGCGACGCGGCGAAAGAGGCGGGCGTCAGTGTTGGCGTCATCGATGGTTTGATCGACGAAGGATCGCTCGAAACCGTCGTGCTGCCGCCCGAGAAGGTGACGCTGCCGGCCGATCCTGATTTCCGCAAACCTGAATTCTCGCTCGGCCAGTTGGCCGCCGGCGACGCGCTGCGCACCACGGTCGATCAGGGCGGCTACACCGTGACGTTGCTCGACGGCGTCACCGGCTCCGGCAAGACCGAAGTCTATTTCGAAGGCGTCGCCGAAAATATCCGGCGCGGACGTCAGACGCTGATCCTGATGCCGGAAATAGCGCTGACGGGTCAATCGCTCGACCGCTTCACCGCGCGTTTCGGCACGCGGCCGGCGGAATGGCATTCGCAATTGTCACCGCGGACGCGGGCGCGCACCTGGGCCGCCGTGGCCGCCAACGAAGTGCAGGTCGTGGTCGGCGCGCGCTCGGCTTTGTTTTTGCCTTATGCCGATCTCGGCATGATCGTGGTCGATGAAGAGCACGACCCCGCCTACAAGCAGGAAGACGGTGCGCATTACCACGCCCGCGACATGGCGGTGGTGCGCGGCTCGATTGCGAAAATCCCCGTGCTGCTGGCGTCCGCCACGCCGTCGGTGGAATCGGAAGTCAATGCGCGGCGCGGTCGCTACAAACGCATTCACTTGCCGGAGCGTTTTGGCGGTGCGCATTTGCCGTCAATCGAGGCGATCGACATGCGGCGCGAAGGGCCGCCGCGCGGCCGTTTCATTTCGCCGAAGCTGGCCGAGGCTGTGCAATTTTCGCTGGAGCGCGGCGAGCAGGCGCTGCTGTTCCTGAATCGCCGCGGCTACGCGCCGTTGACTTTATGCCGGGCCTGCGGGTTTCGCATGCAATGCCCGAACTGCGACGCCTGGCTGGTCGATCACCGCTTCAAGAAGCGGCTGGTGTGTCACCATTGCGGCTTCAACACCGGCACGCCGAACGCGTGCCCGAATTGTCATGCCACCGAGAGCTTTGCGGCCGTCGGCCCCGGCGTCGAGCGACTCGAGCAGGAAGCCGCCGAATTGTTTCCCGACAAGCGCATCCTGGTGCTGTCGAGCGATCTCGTTGAATCAATGGAGCGCTTGCGCCAGGAACTTGACGACGTCGCGGCGGGCCGCTTCGATATCGTCATTGGCACACAACTCGTGGCCAAGGGGCACCATTTTCCGAAGCTGAATCTGGTCGGCATCGTCGATGCAGATTTGGGTCTCGGCAACGGTGATCCCCGCGCAGCGGAACGTACGTTCCAGTTGCTGCATCAGGTGGTTGGCCGCGCCGGCCGTGAGGAGGGCCGCGGTTTCGGCTTCCTGCAGACGCATCAGCCCGAACATCCGGTGATGAAGGCGTTGATTCTGGGCGACCGCGAGGCGTTCTACTCGAGCGAGATCGAACTGCGCGAGCGCACCCAATATCCGCCGTTCGGGCGGCTCGCCAGTCTGGTGATCACCGCGAACGAGCGGCACGCGGCGGAAGCCTATGGCCGCGGGCTGGCCGCGATGGCGCCGAAGGACGAGGGCGTGCGCGTGCTTGGCCCCGCCGAAGCGCCCATCGCCGTGGTGCGGGGGCGGCATCGTTTCCGGATCCTAGTCAAAGCGCCGCGCGCCTTCGACCTGTCGGGCTACTTGCGCGAATGGCTGTCAGCGGCGCCCAAGCCGAAGGGCAGCGTCAAGCTGGAGGTCGACGTCGACCCGCAAAGCTTTTTCTAGTCAGGCAGCCCTAGGACGAGCTTTTCATATATTACAACTCGATATATGCTAGCCGCCCTTGGGGGGACGGGAGCATGCGCTTTCCGAAAGTTGTCGCGGTCACGCGCGCGGGCTGGCTCGGCCTCGCTTTGCTGGTG